>JADMIN010000488.1 GCA_015478575.1 Ktedonobacterales bacterium
TACACCTTCTGGCGCGAGATCGTGGGGGCGATGGTGGCGTGAGCGGGTCGGGTGAGCGGGCCGGGTGAGCGTGCGGCGCGTGCGGCCTTCTCATGAGCGGTCCGCGCGTCTTTGCGCCGCCACTTGCTTGTGCGTCCGCTTTCTGTCATACTGTCTCCTGTACGGCGGGTGTCTCGTTCTCCCGCCTCTGGGAGGCACCCACAGGGCATCCACGGCATCTGGCCCATCCAACCCGCCGCTGGCTCCAGCGGCGGCGGCGCGGCTCTACGAGGCGATGGGCGTGCCGGGGGCGGAGGAGGCGCGAGCGGGCCAAGCGGCTGGGCCGCGCGTGAGCTGAGGGAGGTCCGCGCCGCGTGGCCCCACGGCCAGCCCCTTTCCCGGCGCATGGGGAGCGGGCTGGGAGGTCCGCTCTCTGGCATGCATCGTGCGCGCGCGGTCCGGCGGCAGGCGCTCCTTTGGCATGCCCAACAGGTGTTCACAGCGGCGGTCCGCGCCGCTTCGCGCCGAGCATCGAGAAGGCGCCAGCGGGCGGCTTGGCTCCCTTCTCTCCAAACGATCTCTTCCGTCCCGGTGGCCTGGTGGCACGCGAGCGCCACACGGCGATGAGCGGACGGTCTAGCTGAATGGAGCGCACACGCATGGCAGATGAGGCGATGCCCCCGGCAGACGCAGACGAACTCCCCACGGATGATACCAGCCCGACGGCAGCGGATGCCGCCCAGTGGGCCGCGTGGACCACCCCCAGCGCGAGCGGCGCCGGGGAAGTGCCGCCCCCCACGCCCTCCGCCGAGGCAGCGCACGCCGAGGAAGCGCCCTATGCGCCATTCGAGGGCGAGCGCGAGGTGATGGGCGAGGGCGTGGCGATGCGCGACGACATCACCGTCACCCAGAGCGACGACGCCGCCACACGCACGGTCAGCGCCAACCATATCGCCAGTCTGCTCTATCGCCCGATTGACGAGCCAGGTGGCGCGGTCTATGAATCACAACACCTGGAGCGCCGTATCCGCTCCCGCCGCTCCTGAAGCGGCGCGGGGCGGCGCACTGGGGGGATGTTTGGCGACCTAACCCCCCTGGCCCCCCTTCCCTGCGAGGGAAGGGGGGGATGGTGGACCTAACCCCCGGCCCCTTCTCTGGCGCGGTGGGTCAGGGGCACGAGTTGTGCGTAGTTGTGCGTAGTTGTGCGTAGGAGAGGACGTGCCCACGCACACGATGCGCACACGCGGCCCGCGTTACAAGGAGGCCGCGTCTCGGTGGCATCACAAGGAGGCGGAATGTCAGAGCAGCGCCAGACGCCGCCCAGTTCAGAAGAGGCGCCGCCTGGCCCGGATGGCGCCTCTGGCACGAGTGCTTCTCCCGGCCCGACGTCGCCCGTGGAGCGCGCTGCGGCGGGCGAAGATGGCCAACGCGCATCCGACCAACGCGCATCTGACAAGGCGATGGAGGCGCTTACTGAGGCCGCCCAGGGGCTGCTGCGCGAGTCGGCGCAGGCGCTGGCGCCAGACACCGATATCCTCGCCGAGCCAGCGACCGCCATGCTGGGCGCGCTGCCGGAGCTTTCGCCCACCGAACGGCGCGAGGTGGCGCGGCGCACCGCCATCAGCGCCGTCGTGGTCCACGAGGCCATCCGCGAGGAGGGCGAGCGCGAGCTGCGCCGCCCGCCACGGGCGCTGGCTTGGTCGGCGCTTGCCGCGGGCCTCTCGATGGGCTTCTCGATGGTCAGCCAGGGGCTGCTGCGCGCGGGCATTCCCGATGTCTCGTGGCGTCCGCTCATCGCCAGCCTGGGCTACAGCGTCGGCTTCCTGATCGTCGTGCTGGGGCGTCAGCAACTCTTCACCGAGAACACACTCACGGCGATTCTGCCGCTGCTCGCCCACCCCAACCGCGTCACGCTGATGAAAGTGGCGCGGCTGTGGCTCATCGTCCTGATCGCCAACCTACTCGGCGCCTTCATCTTCGCCACCATCGTCGGGCATACCGATCTCTTCCAACCCACCGTGCGGCGCGCGTTTACCGCGCTGGGGTACGACGCGCTCCGAGGCGGCTTCGGGCTGGTCGTGCTGCGCGCTGTCTTCGCTGGCTGGCTCATCGCGCTGATGGTCTGGCTGCTGCCGAGCGCGGATGCCGGGCGGGTATGGATCATCATCATCATCACCTATGTCGTCTCGCTGGGCGGGTTCGCGCACATCATCGCCGGCTCCGTGGAAGTGCTGTATCTGGTGAGCATCGGCGCCGCGACCTGGGGCACCTTTCTCGGCGGCTTTCTCGCGCCCACGCTGCTCGGCAACATTCTTGGCGGCGTCTCGCTGGTGGCCGCGCTGAACTACGCCCAGGTGGCCGCTGAGACGAGCGAGGATGACGCGACGAAAGGCGCGGCGGCCCGCTGAACGCCGCGCGCGTGCGCTGGTACACGTCTTGCGGCCCGAACGACCACGCGGCAGCGGCCCATCTTCCCTGGCCGCCATGCGCCAACGCGGCGCGGAGAAGGAGGAGAGCATGCGCCAGGATGAGGCGTTGCGCGACAAGCTGGTGAGCTTCCTGCAAGATGCCTACGCGATGGAGCATCAGATCACTGTGGTGCTGGAGCGACAGGTCAAAGAGACGGCGAAATATGCCGACATCCAGGCGCACATCCAAGAAAATCTGGACGCCACCCGCCAGCATCAAGCGCGCATCAAGGAGCGGCTGCGCGCGCACGGCAAACAGCCATCGGCCGTCAAGGGCCTGCTGAGCGGCTTGATGGGCGGCATGCATGCCGCGCTGGGCACTACGCGCTCGCACGAGCTGCTACTGAACGCACGCGATGACTATGCCGTCGAGCATTTCGAGATCGCGACCTATAGCGCGCTGCTCTATGTGGCGC
>JADMIN010000489.1 GCA_015478575.1 Ktedonobacterales bacterium
GAGGGGCGGCTGCGCTGCTCCACTGAGGAGGTGGTAGACCTCTTCGGCGTGGCGCCTGAACATGTGGAGGACCTCATCCGCACGCTGCAAACGATGGAGCCAGTGGGTGTGGGGGCGCGCGACCTGCGCGAGTGTCTGCTAATTCAACTCGATTACGTGGAGCAGCAGGGCTTCCACCAGCCCTTCGCCCGCGAGGTTATCAGCCGCTTCCTCACAGAGCTAAGCGAGCACAAGTATGGGCAGATCGCACTCGCGCTCGCCACGACCACCGAGACCATTCATCAGGTCAGCGACTTCATCAAGCGCAATCTCAACCCGTTCCCTGGCCGCGGCCATCTGGACGCCAACCTCTTGAGCGGCGGCGAAACCGCGTCACCCGTGCTGCCGGATGTCATCATCTCGAAGAAGCTGTTGCTTGGCGGTGGCCACACCTTCGAGGTAGAGATCGTGGAATCGAAACGCTTCTATCTCCACATCAACGCTTCGTACTCCCAACTCTACTCCTCCATTAACAGCCGACAGGCGCACCTGAGCGAGGAGGAGCGCCGCCACATCCAGCACTATGTGACCCGCGCGCGCCTCTTCATCGCCAACATCAACCAGCGGCGCCAGACTCTTGGGCGCATCACGCGCTGCATCGTGGAGCTTCAGTCCGACTTCCTCAATCATGGCGTGCGCGCACTCAAGCCGCTGACGCGCGCTAAGGTGGCCACCGAGCTAGGCATGCATGAATCCACCGTGAGCCGCGCCACCGCCGCCAAGTTTGTGATGCTGCCGAGCGGGGAGGTCATTCCGTTTAGCAACTTCTTCGTGGCGAATCTGAGCATCAAGGATGTCATCAAGGATATGGTGGAGCACGAGGCGGCGCCCTTGACCGACCAAGAGTTGGCCAAGATGCTCTCCGAGCGTGGCATTCCCGTGGCGCGTCGCACCGTAGCAAAGTATCGCGAGCAGCTCAATATCCTACCTTCGACGCTGCGCTAGCCCCTTCCCCCGCCCCTTTTCAGCATGAGGGGAGGGGCGGGGGAAGAGTTGAACGGGCACCGCTCCTCCACATGGTTCGACGCAGTGTTGGGATGATGCGCGTGTCTACGCGCGGATTGCGGCGCCTGCTGCGGTTCCCTGCCAGGCTGCCCAGGCATGCGCGGCAACGGCCTCCGCTTCCGCTAGCGGCTTCGGGTACGCCGGAACGATAGTCGCTTGCGCTAGGCGTCGCTCGCGCAAGACCCGCACTGTCAGACGGACCTCAGCGACACAGCGTACGCACCCCCAGATGAGCGTGATGAGCAAGAACGAAGTCCCGATGATGAAGTACGGGAGGGACGAAATGTGGACAAACGCTCATTCCTTCATCCTTTCCCTTCAGACGTCCAGGGCGATCAGCGCGATGAAAATCCCCATGACGATCACCATGAGCGTGCCGAACGCGGCTAGAATGACATCTGGGCTGCGTCAGTCCTTGGGGAGCCGCAAGGCGCGTGCCCAGAGTACCACGAGCAAGACAATGTTGAACAACCACAGAATGACGAGTTCCGGAAGGTTCATTGGCGCGCTCCTCCTCAGCACACTTTGTCTATCCAGGTTGTTCCCCACCAAGCGTGGTTCACGAACGCCCCGCGGTTGCCGCAATGGTTGTCCGCCCAGTTGAGCCAGGCGATGGTGATGCCGAACCTGCCTGTGTACCTGTGTATGCGACCAACGCTACCAGACAGGCAAGCGATTGTCAAGGCTCCTTGCAAAGTAACTGTTCAGACTTGGGGTGAGGGAGTTTGCGGGAGGGCACGACACTGGGCCAAGGGGGCGAGGCCTTTGGTTTGCCAGGTGGCAACGAGGGAGCGCAGGCCCATGCGGGTCGCCGAGCCGCGCGGATGGCAGGTGCCGCCGCTGATCTCGCGCGCGACGACCAGCGGGCGGATCGCCCGCTCAGCACGCGCACCATCCCGCACCGCCCGCCGCTTCATTGACAAGCATGTCGTCATAAGAGACAATGCACCCACCACACCCACATGGTCTCGTCCTTCACCTGTTGTAGCGCATTCATCTCGTAGCGCTCCCGCTGTAGCGCACCCGCGACGCCGACAGAAAGAGAGGCCCACCGTGACAACCTCCCAGCCGCCCCGCGCGGCCCAGACGCGCCCCTCCAGCTACGCGAGCGGCAGCAGTGACGTGCCGCTGCTTGGCATGACCATCGGCGATGCCTTCGACCGCACCGCCGCGCGCTTCCTCGACCGCGAGGCGCTGATCGCGCGCCATCAGCGAGTGCGCTACACCTGGGCGGCACTGCGCGATGAGGTGGATCGCTTCGCGCGCGGGCTGATGGCGCTGGGACTCCAGAAGGGCGACCGCGTGGGCATCTGGTCGCCCAACCGCGCCGAGTGGACGATCACGCAAATCGCGGCGGCCAAGATCGGCGCGATCCTCGTCAACGTCAATCCCGCCTACCGCTCGCACGAGTTGGCATACGCACTGAACCAGTCGGGATGTGCCGCGCTGGTCGTCGCGCCGAGCTTCCGCGCCACTGACTATGTGCGGATGCTGACGACGCTCTGCCCAGAGGTCAGCCACTGCGCGCCAGGCCACCTCGATGCCCACCAGGCGCCTCACTTGCGCCATGTCATCTTGCTAGGCGAGCGGCACGAAACGGGCATGTGGTCGTGGGGCGATGTGATGGCGCGCGCCGCGGAGGTGACGGTCGAGCGGTTGGCTGAGCGGCAGGCGGACCAGGAGTTCGACGACCCGATCAACATTCAATACACCAGCGGCACGACGGGCAACCCCAAGGGCGCGACGCTCAGCCACCACAATATCCTCAACAATGGCCATTTCGTCACGCGCTTGCAGGGCTTCACTGAGC
>JADMIN010000490.1 GCA_015478575.1 Ktedonobacterales bacterium
ATCGTCCTCATGCCTCTATGCTACACCGCTGTGCAAGTCCGCCTGACCTACTACGTCCAGAACAGGCTCAAGAACAGGCTCAGAGCGCCACGTACTGTACGATGTTGAGCAGTACCGCCAACCCCACCAGCACATTGCAGATGATGAGGGTGATGGTGGCCAGCCGCGCATACCGCCGACTCAGCATGTGGATGCCAACGAGGACCGCGGCTACCACGAGCAGCTTGTAGCCGATGAGCGAACCGAAGCCGAACTGACCCAGCAGCGCCCGCATGAGCGGATTGCCTTCACGCAGCCCGGAGTGAAGACCCAGATTGGTGGTGATGAGATCACCGATATTGAGTACGATATAGACGGCCAGCCACAGCGACAATCCGCCAGCACGGCGCTGGGCGGCGGTGCGAGACGCGGCGGGCGCGCCACCAGAGCGCGCGCGAGGTGGCGGCGGCACGGGCCGCATCACGGGTGGCCGCATCACGGGTGGCCGCATCACGGGTGACCGCATCACGGGTGGCCAGGGCAGGGGCCTGCCCTCATGTTCCAGGTCATGATCTTCGCGGGGAACGGCTGTCCTCAACATGGTGTCATTGCCTGCCTCTTGCCATACTCCACCGTACGGGCGTCGCACACCTGGGTATGTGGCGTGCCTACGCTATCCTCTGGCAGGCGAATATACCAATATCCATGCCAGGGTACCCAGCCGATGGTGGCCTCCATCGCACGGCACGCCCCTGGCGAGCCTGACGCCGGGCGGTATAATAGACGCGAGAGTGGAAAGGATACATGCACATGCCAGACCCGCGGTCTGATCCGCCAGCGTTCGAGCGCCAGTATCAGCCATTGGCCAAAGCCGTTTTTACCGAGATCGCCCGCCAAGAGCTTCAGCACGGGGCGGATACCAGCGAGCGGGCACGCGCCTACGCCGAGCGTGGCAAGCCCGACTTCACCCTCGCCTTCCTGCTCGCCAGCGCACTGGCTGACGACGAGCGACGTGCCCTCTTCGCGCGGGCTTACGAGCAGCGGGCCGCGATCACCGAGCGACGTGCCCAGGAGTTCGACCGGCAGTTCCACCGCCCCTTCCCGCTGCTCTTCAGTGAGGCCGCCCGCGATCGCGCCATCGCGCGTCGCATCCGCGCGGGCCTGGAGGTGCGGCCAGGCACGGGACGCCAACTACCGATGAGGTAATCGAGCCGCGCCGCCAGCCGACGCACGGCCCTATGCGCGAGGAGGCAGACCGTGGAGAACCAAGACCCAGCAGCCAGACCGGACATCCAGACGCAGACCGCCTGGAAACTGGCGGCGGCGCGGGCGGCGGTGGCCGCGGTGCCGAGTGGGGCCGTCCTCGGCCTGGGCAGCGGCTCAACCGCGGAACTGATGCTGGCGGAGTTGGCCGGGCGCGTTCGCGCGGGGCTGCGCGTCACGGGCGTGCCGACCTCGGAGCGCACGCGCGCGATGGCCGCGTCGCTTGGCATTGCCCTTGCCACGCTGGATGATGTGCCCCGGCTGGATATGAGCATTGACGGCGCTGACGAGGTGGCGCTGCCTGGGCTTGAACTCATCAAAGGACGCGGGGGCGCGCTGCTGCGCGAGAAGCTGATCGCGACGGCGAGCAACTATCGTGTCATCATCACCGACGCGACAAAAGTCGTGCCCACGCTGGCGTTGCGCCACCCGATCCCGGTGGAAGTCGAGCCATTCGGCTGGCAGCACACCGCGCGGCGGCTAGTGGACCTGGGCGCCCGGCCCGAACGGCGGCGATCAGCCGCCGATCCTGCCGCGCCCCCCTTCCTCACTGATGGCGGCCACTATGTGCTCGATTGCGCCTTCGGCCCGGTGGCGGAGCCGGCGGAGCTGGCGGCGCGCATCAAGGCGGTGGTGGGCGTGGTGGATCATGGCCTCTTCATTGACCTGGCCGACCGGGTCTACGTAGCGGGGCCAGCCGGCATCCAGGTCTACGATTGCCCGCGCTGATGGCGCATGGAGGCGCGGACAATCGCCTTGGGTCGGCGCGGCGGTGACGCGCTTGCGCCTGCCACCGGTAAGGCTAACGCGCACGTGACACCAGCGGGGAGCACAAGGCCTCTCCCTCTCGCCGCTTCCCACCAGATTCCCGCGCGCTTCTCCATAATGGACGGCGGTGAATGGTATAATCCCCTATGCATAAACCGCACACGAGGCCGTGATCAGCGCCCCACGACGCACCGCCGAGGATGGCGACGGCGCCCGCCTCACCAGCGGAAGCGAACGCGATTCCCCCAGGGCCAGTGTAGGCTATGGGGCCACACAGGAAGCGCAGGACCATGAGCGAAGAGACGACCAACGGCAAAGCCAAAGCCAACGGTAAGGGCAAGGGCAAGGCCCAGACACCTGGCGGTTCCGGCGCGTATGACGCCGCCCAGGGCAAGCCGATGGACCTGAACACGAACGTGCCCGCTGAACAGCAGCCACCTCTGACGACACGTCAGGGGCATGCCATCGCGAACAACCACGATCTGCGCACCATCGGCCCGCGAGGCCCTACGACACTCGAAAACTATCCGTTCATCGAGAAGATCTCACACTTCGACCGCGAGCGCATTCCAGAGCGTGTCGTCCATGCGCGCGGCGCGGGCGCGCACGGCGAGTTTGAGGCCTATGGCACCGTGGGCAACGAGCCGATCAGCACCTACACGCGCGCCAAACTCTTCCAAGAGAAGAGCAAGCGCACGCCAGTCTTCGTCCGTTTCTCGACCGTGACGCACGGCGGCCACTCCCCCGAGACGGCGCGCGATCCGCGCGGCTTCGCCGTCAAGTTCTATACCGAGGAAGGCAACTGGGATCTCGTCGGCAATAATCTCAAGG
>JADMIN010000491.1 GCA_015478575.1 Ktedonobacterales bacterium
CGCGTGATCTCCTCGAAGGTGGAGACTGACATGTCGCGACGCCCAGGTGATGTCGGTCGGTATGTGCGAATAGGCATGCGTATATCCTCTCCGGCCTATGGGTGCAACTCGGCGATGGACTGGCCCTCGGCCAGGGTCACGATCGCCTTCTTCCACGGGCGCGCCTCTTTGCTGAATTGACCTTTGCGCGTGCGGATGGTCTTGGCCTTGCCCGGCATGCGCATGGTCCGCACCTCTACCACCTTGACGGGGAACATCGCCTCGACAGCCAGCTTGATCTGCGGCTTGGTCGCCTCAGGATGCACACGGAAGGTATAGCGCGGAATGATACGGTCGCGATGCGCGCCCTGCTGTGGCTGGAGGCTCTGCAAGCTCACGCTCTTCTCAGAGATGATGCCGTATTGGATGATCTCGGTGATCTCCATCGTCTACTCCTCCCCGCCCGCGGGGCTGGTCGCTCCCGTGTTGGTCGCTCCGGCAGCGGTCGCTCTCGTGCTGGTCGCTCCGGCAGCGGTCGCTCTCGTGTTGGTCGCTCCGGCAGCGGCGGCGGCCGCCGCGCGGCGGGCCAGTTTGCGCCGCACTACGTTAGGGTGCCGCTTCATCTGCAAGGCATCATCGGCATCCTCACCAAACATCTTGACCAACTGGCGCGTGGTGGCCATCGGCATCAGCAGGTGGTCGTATTTCAGCAACTCCACGACGTTGGTGGAGGCGACATGGCCAAGCTTCACGCGGTGCAGGTTGCGCGCGGAGAGGACCACGTTGGCGTTGTGCTCCGGCAAGAGCAAGAGAACATGGCGTTCGAGGGGGAGCTTGTTCAGCAGCTCCTCCATGTCGCGTGTGCGCGGCGCCTCGAAGGTCAGCGTATCCATCAACAGGATGCGCCCGTTCGCCGCCTTATCGGAGAGGGCCGAGCGAATGGCAATGCGCTTCATCTTGCGCGGAATGCGCCGATCATAGTCATGCGGGCGCGGGCCAAAGACGTTGCCGCCGCCGCGGAATTGCGGCGCACGAGTCGAACCCTGGCGCGCACGGCCAGTACCCTTCTGCCGATAGGGCTTCTTGTTGCCGCCGCTCACATGCGCGCGGGTCCGCGTCGAGGCGGTTCCCTGGCGGCGGTTCGTCAACTGCGCCGTCACGACCTGATGCAGCACGGCGGTATTGACCCGAGCCCCAAAGACATAGGGATCCAGGTGTTCTTCTCGGACGACCTGGCCGTCCATATCGTATACACTCGCGGAGGGCATCTTCGTCTCCTCATCCCCGCTCTAGGACTGCCGCCGCGCGGCGGTCAGTTGTGCTTGACCCTTGCGGATCATGACGATGCCGCCGTTGGCGCCTGGCACCGAGCCTTGCACCAGCAACAAGTTGCGCGCCGCGTCCGCCTCGACCACACGGAGGGCTTTGATCGTCACGCGGTCATTGCCCATGCGCCCCGCCATGCGCGTGCCCTTCAGCACGCGACCCGGCGTCGTCCCCGCCCCAATGGAGCCAGGGGCGCGCGCGCGGTCCGATTGACCATGCGTGCGCGGTCCGCCCCGGAAGCCGTGCCGCTTCATCACGCCAGCGAAGCCCTTGCCCTTGGAGGTACCGATGATATCCACTTCCTCGCCTGGCGTGAACATCTCCACCGTAATCGTGTCGCCCACCGTCGGGGATTCACCCCCGACCATGCGCACCTCGCGCAGCACGCGGAAAGGACCCATCGCCTTGCCACTGCCACGGCGGCGGCGCAGACCCCGCGCGCCACTCGCTTGTGCCGCGGCCGCCTCGGACTCCACTTCGTCGGCCTCGGTCTCGGTGGCCGCGGCTTCTTTTCTTTGGCGGGCCTCCTGGCGCGCCTTGGCCTGGTCCCGCTGCTGCTTTTTGCGCTGGCGGTCCGTCGGCTCAAGCGTGTGCCCCAGGTGGCCGAGTTCCGGGCGCGTCGCGTGCTTGGCCGTGCCAAAGCCCAGTTGGACGGCCTCATAGCCGTCAACGCCCGCGGTCTTGACTTGCGTAATCGTGCAGGGGCCAGCCTCGATCACCGTCACTGGGATCGCTGTTCCATTGGAGCCGAAAATTTGGGTCATCCCAACCTTTCGGCCTAACATACCCGTCAACATACCTTCTCTCCCGCGGCACTCATCACGCGGCAACCATCACGAGGCGCCAGATCTCTGTTGCCCGCTCTAGGTGGGGACGTGTCCGCCATGCTGTCCGCGCCTCTGGTGCCCGGCAGTGGAGACACGCGGCGCGCTCTGCGCGCCTTCCAGACTTCTCGCCCCTCGTGCCGACGCCGCCCGTCGGCCTCTTCGATCACCCTACAACTTGATCTCGATATCAACGCCCGCCGGCAGATTCAGGCGCGTCAGCGCCTCCACCGTCCGCGGTGTCGGCTCCACGATGTCGATGAGGCGCTTGTGGGTGCGCATCTCGAACTGCTCGCGGGAGTCCTTGTCAATAAATGGCGAGCGCAGGACCGTGAACTTCGCGATCTCTGTCGGCAGCGGCACGGGTCCCGAGACACGCGCGCCGGTATTTTGCGCCGTCTCGACAATCTGCGCCGCGGACTGATCCAATATCCGGTGGTCGTAAGCCTTCAACCGAATACGGATGCGCTGTTTTGTGCTAGCAGCCATATCCGCTCACTCTCTTCCTGGTCTGGTGCCAGGTCTTCCGCCCCCCGCGCCGTGATGAAGCGACGACGGCGCACACGTCAGACGATTCGTCAGACGATTGGCCCCGTCCCTTACGGAACGGGGCCATGCGTGAATACTACTGTTCGATTTTGGTGACGGCGCCCGCGCCGACGGTGCGCCCCCCCTCGCGA
>JADMIN010000492.1 GCA_015478575.1 Ktedonobacterales bacterium
CTCCCAAACCAGGGTAGCACATCTCCTGCCATTCGTCAGACAGACCCTAGTCCCCAGATAGACGATTCACGCACATGGGCGAAGCCGACATGCCGCATTCGGCCCCTGAGAGGGCCACGCCGGTTCGCTCCGCCGCCCTGATCATGGTATCAGCGTGGCCAACCTGTGGTCACGGCGCGCAAGCCACCAAGCACGTCATCCCACGTGGCGTTGGTCAGCGCGCCATCGTGGAAGACGCGGCGGCCGCCGATGATAACCTCACGGATGGCGTGCGGCGTCATGCTGTAGACCATGTTCTTCTCGTAAGACCACGGCGGCTGGAGCGAGGGATCCTCCATATCCAGGAGCACGAAGTCGGCGTAGTGGTCGGCGGCGATGCGCCCCGCTGCCAGGCCCAGCGTCGCGGCGCTGCCCACCGTGCCCATCGCGAAGGCGGCCTCCGCCGGCACGACCGCCGAGTTGAGGTGGGTGACTTTCTGCAAAAGCGCGCACATGCGCATCTCATCGAAGACCGAGACACGGTTGTTGGAGCAGCCGCCATCGCTGCCCAGTCCAATCTTCACACCCGCCGCCAGCATCTCCACGATGCGTGTCACGCCGTCGCCTAGGAACATATTGCTGGCGGGATTATAGACTAGTCGCGCGTCGCGCGCGGCCATAAGCTGGATGTCGTCCCGCTCTAGCCAGCAGCCATGGATCAGTGTCAGGCGCTCCAGCGCGACACCCAGCGACTCCAGCCAGCGCACCGGCGTCAGGCCATACCGCTCACGGATCATGTCGCGCTCGTAGCGCCCCTCGGCGACGTGGATGTGGAAGCGTGTGCCCAGTTCCTCAGCCAGCCGTGAGCCAGCCTGGATCATCTCCGGGCTGGCGGCGTGGGGTGAGTGTGGGGCGGGACAGATGTGGACGTCGTCGCGCCCGCGATACTCCTGCCAAAGCTCGCGCGTGCGGGCTACGGCATCGGCGATACGTTCCTGATATGCCTTGGGAGCGCCCTCCCAGTCGTACATGGTGCGGGCGAGGACGATGCGTATGCCGAGATCCTGGGCGGCGCGGATGACGGCGCGGTCATTGACGTTGCCATCGCGATGGATGTAGAAGAAGTCGCAGACGGTGGTAACGCCATTGCGGATCATCTCGGCGAAGGCGAAGCGCGCACCGGCGTAGACCGCCTCTTCATCCATATAGGGGGTGTAGCCGTAGAGGGCACGGTCACGCCAAGTGAAGAAGTCGCAGTCGTCGGCGATGCCACGCAGCATAGATTGGAATGAGTGATTGTGAGCGTTGAGCGTGCCGGGCACGAGCAGTCGGCGCGGGTAGCGCTGGGTCGGCATCTCTGGCGCCAGCGCGTCGGCGGGCATGATCGAGACGATCTTGCCATCCCTGATGACGACCGCGATCTCGGGCTGAAATGTCTCGCCGATGAGCGTCTGCTCAGCGAGCAAGGCGTACTGGGAAGTGTCCGGCATCGCTCTCTCCTGTAGATTGGTGGTGCGCGAGCGCGGCATGCCACGCCATGCGGCTACCGAATGGAGATTTTAAATGGAGATCCTACCTCCTGGCCAGGGCGTGCCCTCAAGTATACCGCTGCCCCAACCGCATAAGGCAAACCGCCTCCTGAGTATACTCGAACATACTCGCGCGCGCGAACCAAGTGATTGCCGGCTCAGCCGGAGCGTGGCACGCCGCGCGGCTCGAGATGGCGCTGTGTTGAATGACGGGCGAGGCGCGGAAGATTGAGGTATGCATCCCACGGGGGCGCTCGTGCGTATGCCTATCACGTGTACCTGCGCGGGCGCGGCGATGCCTATATGCTGTCAAGGCGATTATGTCACCCCACATTGACGCGCGCGGGCTGGTCACGGATAATGGCGGGCAAGTGAGGCGATAGACCTGCCAGCGACGATCAGAGAAGGACGGCCATCCATGCGGCATTTTCAGCGACTCCTCCATCCTCCCCACCGGGCGCTCCATCGGCTGGCGCTCGCCACCAGCTTGCTGCTGACCGCGGCATTCCTATTGGCGGGGTGCGGCGGCACCAGCACACCCAGCGCCGCCTCGATACTCCAGAGCGGCCAGCAGAAGTACAGCGCCACGCCATCATTCCACTTTCTTCTGACGACCCAACATCCAGGCGCCGCGCCCAACGCCACCACCTTCTATCCTATCGGCGCGGAAGGCGATGTCGTGCTGCCAGATAGGTTCCAAGCGAATGTCACTATCGCGCTGGGCGTGCTCAATGTCACCACGCAAGTCGTGGCCATCGGTGATAGCGCCTGGGTGAATAATCCCGCGACTGGCCGCTATGAGCCAAACACCGAAATCGCGGGCTTCGCCAAAATCTTCAACCCGCAAACCGGCATCAGCTCGCTGCTGACACAAATTGATAGTCCCAGCCAGCCAGTGGACCGCTCACTCGGGGGGACGCACTGCTGGTCAATCCGCGGCACCATCGCCGCCGACAAGGTGGCCAGTCTGCTTGGCACGCCCGCGTCCTCTAGCACGCCGCTCGCCGTCAGTGTCTGCGTTGGCAAAGACGACCACCAGATGTACTTAGTCAGCCTGACCGGCCCGCTTTTTCCTGGTGATACGGCCCAGACCGAGCACGACTTTACGCTCTCGAAGTTCAGCGAGTCCATTAGCGTCACACCGCCGCCGGGAGTGTGATGTGGAGCGTGTGAGCGGGTGAATGGGACGACGGCGGCGAGAAATATCCACCGCTCTCACGTGATGCCAACCACAACGGTGTGATGGGTATGAGGCGATGGGTATGAGGCGATGGGTATGAGGCGATGGGTATGAGG
>JADMIN010000493.1 GCA_015478575.1 Ktedonobacterales bacterium
CCGCTGGTCGGCGACGCGGAAGCGCTCGGACGTGGCACGGCTGGCCTGGTCGGTGGTGTGATCGGCGGGGTCGAACATGGAGTCGGCTCAATCGTGCATCGCGGCAACAACGGCGCCGAGGCACTGCCTCCATCAACGTCGGTCCCCCCGACGCCGACCAGCGGTTCCACACCCTATCGCGGTTGAGCGGTGGCATGCGGCGCGCATCCCGCGCGCTGGCCTCCAGCGGGCGCGCGTGCTCAACCCCGGCGCGGCGCGACGGAGCATGGGCCATGGGCAGCGGCACGCCACGGCGCGGCCTGCTGATGGTCCCAGCAACATTGCCGCTCCGTGTGGGGCGGTGCTAGTCTGAGGCTGGCGGCACGCTCGCGCGGGCGGCGGCTAGGTGCTTCATGGGCTGGAGGCGGTCGCGCTGGAGCGCATGTTGGGAGAGCGGATGCGGAAAAGACAGCTCATCATCAGCGCTGCTCTGGTTCTGCTCGCCAGTGGCGCGGCGGCATACGTTGTGGCGGGCATGCGGCTCTTCACGCAGTACCGCACGGCCTACGCGAGCTACGCGACCTCATGCGACTCCCTGGTGACGTGGAACCCGCCCGTTCTGCTCTACACCGCCTTCTATCCCAATCAACCAACGCTCGTCACGCTCCGCTACCGTAGCCCGACGCCCCAGCAATTGCGCATCAGTCTGAGCATTCCCCAGTTCACACAAGTGCAGAGCATCCAGGTGGATGCTGGCCCAGCATTTCAGGAGCGCGCGATGAAGCCGCCGCTGCTGGGCAACTCCGCGCTGGAGGCGCTGGTGGGATCGGGGCAGCGCGGCGCGCAGATTCGCCTGACCATCCAGAGCCTGACGCAGCGGCTGACACGCACGCTCTGCGACACGAGTGTTCCCGTCGTGCTCAAGTCGCGCCAGGTGATCCGCTGGTACGATCCGGTGAATGGCGACAATGCGAAATATCTGGCAGGCTGGGTGACGCCACAAGATCCCACCATCACGACGCTGGTCGGGCGCACCGCGAGTTGGCTGACGGATCACCCAACGGACTATGGCAGCGTGCGCGGGCTAGTGGGCTATGACGAGGGGCGGGCGACACCCGATGAGGTGCGCGCTCAGATGGATGCCGTCTTCGATACGCTGCAATTCACCTATCGCTTGCGCTACGCCGAGGACAACGTCCCCTACGCCCAGAATGCCGAGCAGATCATTCAGCTTCCGCGCGATGTGCTCCTAGACGCGAATCCTACGGGCATGTGCGTGGAGACCACGGCCATCCTCGCCGCCGTCGCCGAGCGATTGGGCATGCGGTCCTATTTCGTGATCGTGCCGGGACATATCTTCCTGGGCATCGCGCTCGGCACCGCGCCATCTTCACCCCTTGGCTATTGGGAGACATCCGACCTAAATGGCGGTGTGTTTGGTAGTCAGGCCAACCTACATGGCGACTCTGAGTATACGTCGTATAACCGGCAAAACGAGATCCTCCGCGTGATTGACGTGGATGCCATGCGCGCCCAGGGCATCGGCCCGATCGAGTAGAGGAAGACAGCGGCATGGGTGGCATAGACTTCCCCGCATGGTTCCGCATCGGCAGTGATGGCGGGCTGGTAGTGAGCCTGCTGGCCACGGCGATGCTTGCTGTCTACGCGCTAGGCCGCCGCCGTGGCACGCCGGGCCATCTGGCCCGCGCCACGCTGGTCTGCCTGGTCGCCAGTGCGCTCGCGCTTCTGCCCGTCTGGTGGAAGCAGACGCGCTTCGACCTCTATGGACCCCTCATCGGCCAGGGAGAGATTCTGCTGGTGTTGGTGTGGAGCGCGTGCTTTGGCTGGCTCGTGCCCCTGGGTACCCTCGCCAGCTACATCGCGCTCGCCGCGCCACTGCCAGCGGGGCAGGGCTTCTCGCTGCGTATGCGCAGCGTCCCCCGCACGTCACTCGCCGCGCTCGATGATCCTGGTCGGCATATCGAGCCGCTTGGTCCTGGCCACGCCTGGGGACAGCTCGTGCCGCTGGATGGCGCGCTGGCGGAGCGCCCCCTGCCGCTCTCGCGCCAGCTCACCCTGCTCGGACGCGAGGTGGATAACGATGTCATCGTGGATGACGAGCGCGCCTCACGCCACCACGCGGAGATCCACTGGGACCACGGCCACCCGCAATTACTCGACCGTGGCAGTATGAATAGCACGCTACTCAACCAACAGGCCGTGCGTGGCTCTGTGCCGCTGCGCTCTGGCGACATCGTCGAGCTGGGGTCGCGGCGCTATCGCTTCGAGCTGCTGGCGTCTCCCGCGTCAGTGGGCGCGGCCGTGCCCGCTCCGGTGGAACCCACGCGCAAGATACCGCGCACCGGCGCGCCCGCGCCCGCCACGGCGCCTCCGCGGGGCGTCGTGCTCGTGGGGATGGACCGCGGCTTCGCGGGGACGCGCTGGGAACTGTCAGGAGCCGTGAATGTGCTCGGACGCGACGTTGAGTGCCAGGTGTGCCTGGCAGATACCTCCGTCTCGCGCCAGCACGCGCAGATCGTACGCCAGCAGACTGGCTACTTCGTCTCCGATCTCCAGAGCAGCAACGGCACGTACCTCAATGGGACGCGGCTGGATGCCCCCGCGCCGTTACACGCTGGCGACATGCTGCGCATCGGCGAGATCACCCTGCGCTGCGCAGCGGCTGACACCCTCACGCCCGCGGTCAGCCCATCCGCGCCCACCAGCGCGCTGGACGACGCCTCCCGGCTCCCCCCTGAGGGGGATGCCGCGCCCGCCGCGAATGAGGCGCCCGCCGCGAATGAGGCGCCCGCCGCGAATGAGG
>JADMIN010000494.1 GCA_015478575.1 Ktedonobacterales bacterium
GGGTGGCAACAGGCGTGTGCGTGCCCTCCTCCAGAAAGCGGCGGGCCGCAATGGCGGCGCCAGCGCGGTCATCGGGGGCAAGAGCGCCATCAATCACGAGATTGGTCAGGTGATCCTTAAGCGGGCGCAACCAAGGGCCAGGCTCGCGCCCGAACAGTGCCATCAGATCGTTGCCATCGAGCGGACTCTTCGGTGGCTGGATGGTGTCCTGCTCGCGCAACGCGCGGCAGCGTGCCTCCAGTTCACTGACACGGGCCACGGCACGCGAGACTTTTTCTGGGCGATAGCTGGTGATATCAGCGCGCGAGAGATCCAGCAGATCCGCCAGGCCGTCGCCGATCTCCAGCATCAGGCGGCGCACGGCGCCATCGGTCCAATCCGGCAGGTAGGAGTTGGCGCGCATATGCAGGCTGACGAGCTTGCTCACGTGCTCGACGAAGGGTTTATCGAACTTGAGGCGGCGCAGAATATCGCGGGCCATCGTGGCCCCCACATCTTCATGGCCGAAGAAATGAACCTTCCCGTCCTCAACCGATTTGGTGCGCGGCTTGGCGATGTCATGCAGCAGCGCGGCCCAACGTACTGCTGGGCGTGGTGGAGTGCGCTCGATAACACGCAGCACGTGTTCGTAGACATCCTTCGAGTGGGCGGGCCGCTGGCTCACGCCGCAAAGCTCGAGCACCTCCGGCACAATAGAGGGCATCAGGCCGAGATCCACCAGCAGGCGCAGCCCCAGCGCGGGATGGGGCGTAGCGAGCAGCTTGGTAAACTCATCGCGCACACGCTCGTAGCTGATCTTCCGCAACGTGCTGGCCTGGCGCTGGATCGCCTGAGCGGTGGCCGGCTCGATGCTGAAGTCGAGTTGGGCGGCAAAGCGGGCGGCGCGCAGCATGCGCAGCGGATCCTCATCGAAACGCCGCGCGGGATCGTCGCCTACGGCACGGATGAGCCGCTGCTCCAGATCGCGCCGACCACCGTAGGGGTCGAAAATCTCGCCGGTGCGGGGATCGCGCGCCATCGCGTTGATCGTGAAATCGCGGCGCAGCAGATCGCCTTCCAGCGTCTCGCCGAAGGTCACTTCCGGCTTGCGCGACTCCCGCGCGTACTGGTCGCTGCGGTAGGTCGTGATCTCGATCACGTCCACCCCAGGGGGAGCGTCCGCGACGATCGCGGTGGGCGCGGGCGAACTGGCGGACGCCATTGCCGATTCGTTCGCGGATTCGTCCGGCGCGCGCTCGGTGCGCTGGTAGTGGACGCGCACCGTGCCAAACTGCTCGCCGACGGTGACGACCGCGGTCGGCTGCGTGCGCGCGATGAGGCGCTTGATCTCCTCCGGGCAGGCATTGGTCGCCAGGTCCACATCCGGTGAGGTGTCGCGGCGCAGCAGCAGATCGCGCACGCTGCCACCGACCATATAGAGTTCTTTGCCCTCGCTCTGGAAGAGCCGCGCGAGCGTCATGATGATATCTAGCATGGTCTCTCTTCGGGTCATTCGACGCGGGTCATTCGACGCGGGTCACGTCCTCCGCCGTGGGCTACGCGCGGTGGCTAAGCAACCAGTGGGCGATATCGTCGTCGAGCGCGGAGCGGTCCGCCTCGAACTCGGAATCATGCGCATAGCCGGCATAGGTCTTCCAGTCCTTCTCCCGGCTGCCCAGCGTCTCATAGCAGCGGCGCGCGGCGGCGGGGACGATGGCCAAGTCGCGCTCGGCCTGAAGCACAAGCGTCGGCGCTCGCACATCGCGGGCCTGACGCAGCGCGCCACCGCGCATGCGCAGGCCGATCTGGTAGAGGAAGGCGGCACTCTCGGCGCGCACCCAATGGGGGTCGGCTTCGAGCATGCGGGCGGCCTCGGCGTTGGTCGTCATCGCATCAGAGCCGCCCGCCAGCCGATACACCGTGGGCGAGCCGCGCATGCCGCCGAAGAGAATGCGCAACTGCGTGCCGAGGCCGACCTTGCTGGTGTCGGCGATCCAGGGGTTGAGCAGGAGCAGACTGGCAAGCTGGTTACGCCCACTGCGCGCGTCCTCCGCGGCGACATAGAGGGCGAAGACCGCGCCCATGCTGTGGCCGAGCAGCGAGAGGGGAGATCCCGGCTGCCACTGGCGCACCGCGCTGACAAATTCGCCGATGTCCTCGACATACGTCCGCCAGGCGCGGACGTGGCCGCGCGGTCCACCGGAGCGCCCAAAGCCGCGGTGGTCGTCGGCATAGACGGTGATGCCGCGTGCCTGGAGGGCATTGCCCATGTCAATAAACCAGCCCGTATGCGCGCCAAGGCCGTGCAGCAGCACCAGCACGGGAGCCTGGGGATCGGCGGCTCGCCAGGAACGGAAGAAGAGTGGTGTGCCGTCACGCAGCGTGAGGGTATCCGTGCTATACCCACTCTCCGCGCGCTCTTGGGCGATGCCCCAGTCGCCCGCATGGTCCGCGCGATACTTGCTCTCGGTCGCCATCGCTCGCTCCTCTCCCTCCACCATCGGCGCTGACGCGCCCGCGGTCCGTCGTTGCGAGAAGGCACGTAGCCATGCCGCTACGTGCCCTCGTGTCGGCTGGCGCCAGCGCCGCCCGCATTCCTCTGCCAGTCTAGCACACCCAGTCGGCCCGCGCAAAGAACCTACCTCCCTTGTCACTGCCCTCCAGCCCGCCACCATGCTGGGCGCTGGTTGTGCTGTGGCGGCGCTTGTCCTGTGGCGGCGCTTGTGTGTATCGTTGTGAGGAGCAGCGGGAGCGACTCGACGGGAGCGACTCGACGGGAGCGACTCGACGGGAGCGACTCGACGGGAGCGACTCG
>JADMIN010000495.1 GCA_015478575.1 Ktedonobacterales bacterium
GTATGACGCCGTCTGGGGGCCGCTCTTCACGGGCAAATTCGGCGCGGTGGCCGATGAGATCGCGCTGCCGTGGTTCTGGGCGCGCATCCACGACCGCACGGCGCAACTGGGCTACGTGCGTGGCGGCTTCCAGCGCTTCTATAATCGCCTAGCCGCGCGGGTGGAGAAACTAGGCGGGAACATCCGCCTCTCGACACAGGTGCGGGGCGTCGAGCCACTGGAGGGCGGTGGCTACGCCGTGACCTCTGCCCCCATGGCAGCACCGGAGCGAGCTGAGACCGTGCGCTTCGCCCGCGTCATCTCCACGCTGCCCACGCGGCTCACCTGCCGCCTCGTCCCGGCGCTGCCAGCGGCGTACCGCGCGCGCTATGACTGGGGCCGGGCCTATGGCGCGCATTGCCTGATCCTCGCACTGGATCGCCCGCTGACCACAGGCTATTGGATGAACATCAACGATCCCGGTTACCCCTTCATGGTGCTCGTCGAACACACGAACTATCTGCCGGCCGGGGATTACGGTGGTCGGCACCTCATCTACCTGGGCAATTACCGCGCGATGGATGATGCCCTCTTCTCGCTGAGTAAGGAACAGGTGCTAGCCGAATTTTTACCCCACCTCACACACATTCATCCGCATTTCACACCGGAGTGGGTGACCGAGAGTTGGATGTTCGCCGCACCCTTTGCCCAGCCCATCGTCACCACTGACTATTCCCACCACATTCCACCGTTCGAGACCCCGCTGGCAGGGCTATATGTCGCCAACATGTTCCAGGTCTACCCACACGACCGCGGCCAAAACTACTCTGTCGCGCTCGCCGAGCAACTGGTAGAGCGCATCGAGCCGGAGACCTCTCCCCCACCCATGCGAGAAGGAGAGAAAGAAGCATGACGAGAGCAGCATGATGGTGATGGGTCTTATTCGGCCCAGTGACCAGTGAGGAACCAGACCATGAACGCCGCCTGAAGCACGAAGCCAACGGCCAGCAGAGTGACGGCGGCGCGCGGACGCCCCTTCATCCAATGACCGCCCACCAGGAAGATGGGGAAGGCTGTCAACAGGTAGCGCGCGCTGGACGTGACGACTTCGGGCCGGTCGGGGATGGGCGCACTAAGGAGCAGATAAAGCAGTCCGACGGTGTAGAGCGTGAAGCTGAACGGCACGCGCCGCGCCCAGAAGATAGTGATCGCGGCGACGGCGGCGAGCGCACTGAAATCCACCACCATGATGAAGCGGAAGAGGGTGCTAGCGGGCGGATGCAGGAGACTGGTAAAGATCAGGCCGAATGTCTGCCATATGGGCATGCTGGTATGGTGCCAGGTGGCACTCTGCGCGCGTGTGTAGAGCAGTGGGTCGCCGAAACGCACGGCGAGAAAGAGCATGTAGGACGCGATAGCCAGGGGCAGCGCTCCGAGCGCCAGCGCGGCCCGTCCGAGCGCGCGCAGCGCGAAGGTTCCTCGCCATGCCCCCTGCCGCCACGCCTCACGCCGCCACCATCCCTGCTGGCGCCCGTATTCCCAGAGCAGCGCCGGCAACAAGACCAGGCTCGTTGGCCGGCTTAACCCCGCTAGCGCACCACAAA
This sequence comes from Ktedonobacterales bacterium, assembly GCA_015478575.1. Lineage (GTDB taxonomy): Bacteria > Chloroflexota > Ktedonobacteria > Ktedonobacterales > JADMIN01 > JADMIN01. The sequence goes on from JADMIN010000495.1 coordinate 1,584, forward strand.
CCGCAGCCCAGCGCCATTGCCCACGTCGCGCGAAGTAAATCGCGAAGATGGCGAAGGCGAGAAAGATGCCCTCAGAGTATGGCGCGACGAGGTAGAAAGCAAGCGGATAGGCTGCCATCGCGAGGATGGCGCGTGTGCTGGCGGTGAGCGTCCCCTCCTCGTGGGCGGCGAGCAGGCCCAATCCCAGGAACGCGCCCAGCGAGCCGAGATTCGAGACGATCATCGCGGCCAATAGATAGTTACCGCCGACCACGACGGCCACCAAGGCGGTCAGCGCCGGAAAGAGCGGGAAGAAGGCCGCGGAAGTGGCGCTATAATAGCCATGCTGCGCGATGGAGATGTACCAGCCCGCATCCCACTGGTTCCACTGCCGCAGCAGGGTCCCTGGCCCCAGGCCACCACGCGCCAAGAGGGCCGCGAAGAGTGTGAGCACGAGCGAGGCGGCACGCACCGCCGCCCAAACGGCCAGCGCTGGCATGAGCACCGCGCGCCAGGGCGGGGATGCGGCGCCCCCCATCGCGCCCGCTCTCGTTGGCGCATCCGCCACGATGGTGGTCTGGATGCGTTCGAGCCGTGCCGGGCGCAGCCCTCTCAGCTCAGGCATATTCACCGCGCTCCTCGCCACACACGGCATCCCCACAACACAGCAGCAAAACGCTCCCCGCACGACACGCTCTCCCCGCCCTAGAGACGGGAGAACGGGCGGCGAGTAACGAGGCGCACCAAGATACCCCACCGCCCCCACCATTGAGGAAGGAGTCGCCCACAGACAGCGCGGGGGTGACGTTCGTCCGCCCTCAGCGACACCGCTACCGTAACCCTACAGCCGCTGAGGCAGTCTCTAAAGGCATGATCGCGGCACCCGACTCAGCCACCATTGCCCTTCAGGCCGGCGGGCGCGACACGCACCGCACGTGCCGCACGGCGTCGCGCGGGGATGGCTGCCGCGGCGGCCACTAATTCCTCGAAGCCGCTGAGCAGTTTTTGCGCATAGCCCAACCGTTCCAGCGCGTGGCGTAGATCGAGCAGGCTCGCCTCCGGTGGCACGGCCACGGCCTTCGGCCCGACACGTCGCAAGCGGAACGCTCGCAGATTCGGCGACGTGACCAGTTCGCGTGCCAGCTCCTCGTCGCTGACTTCCAGCAGCGCCACGTGCGCCGCCGCCTGCTCCTGCCCCTGGCGCGCCCAATCGCGCAGTGTATAGAGCAC
>JADMIN010000496.1 GCA_015478575.1 Ktedonobacterales bacterium
CGCGGGGGCGGCGGTGGGCGCTCAGTGGACACAGAACGGCCCACCCCATAGGACTGGGGTGGGCCGGGTGCGCGGGCACTGGCGAGGCTGTCAGTCGCTCAGCGGTGCTAGCTGCGTTCGCTCTCTAGTAACTGCCGCTCAATCGCCTGGCGCACCCATTCGGCCAGCGGCGTGCCCCGGCGTGCGGTGTTGATGCGCGTGCGTAGATCAGCAGGAAGGTACAGCGTAGTTTTGCGGGGTTGGGTGAGCGTGCGCGGACGCCCACCCTTGGGCTTGTCGGTGGGCATTAGTTGCCGCGCTCGATCTGGTCTAGGATATACCGCTTGCCACGCTCGATAGCCGCCTCTGGCGTGGCATCATCCTCATCATCCTCACCGCCGAGGTAGAAGCCCTTGCCGTGCTCTGTCACGACGGGCGCCCACCCGTAATCGAACTCATCAGCGGTGATAGTGAACTCACGGCCATTAATGGTGATCGTCTCAGGCTGCATCTCGATTGCTCTCCTCTGTCTGTCTGTGGTGCTCGGCTCAATTTGCCTCGCATATATACAGACGGTTAATACCATATAAAAGTAACGCAAATTGAGCGGTACCCGAAAGTACCGCTCGTTAAGATGCTTTGCTGCGGGCGCCCTCTTGTAGGTGCGGGCGCCCGCAGCGGTCACAGCGATAGAGCACGCGCGTACCCCCGTCGGGCGCATGCGGTGCTACCTGGCCACCCAGGGCAGCCCGCACGCGGCGCAAATAATCTTCCGGCATTCTTTGCCCTTCCCTTATTCCTCTCCCTCGTCTGGACCAAACGCCACGCCCTCAATACGCCCAACACGCCCCTCGAGATGCCGCGCGAACGCTTGCAGATTGTCTAAGCGGCTCTCTACTGCCGCCACGCGCTCATCTACCGGGCGGGTGGCTAGCGTGCCACGCAAGAGAGCCGACAAGGCATCTACCGCTGCCTCTTGGAACTCTATTAGCCGCTCCCTCGCGTTAGGGCGCACATTCAAGAGAGGAATAGAGCCGAACCAAAATCCCATGCCGCGCTGGTGAATGCACCACGTGGGGCGCATTCCCCTTTCTTTTGTCGGCATTGGCATCTGGCGCACGAGCTTTCGCAAGATGGCGTGCTCTTGTAGCCGTGCTACCTGCGACTGAGACTTGATGCCGAGCACTAAGCATACCTGGCGGATAGAAAACCATGCACCCTCGCTGGTATGTGCTACGGTGAGGGCGCATCCCCATTCGGGCATAGGTAGCGTATGGTGCGTAGCGGGCTCTAAGCCTAGATCATCTGTGCTCACTCTTGTTCTCCTTCGTGCCGTATTCGCGGCATGAACCGCTAGCCCTGGCTGGCAGCGGAACCGCCACGAAGGAGCCCATAGTAGAACTCTACAAGCCCACTACGCGGCATGCGCCAGCCTAATTCCGGCCCGTAGAATAGCGCCCCTGGTATCTTGCCACCCTCGCACCAGTCGCGTACTGTATTGCGGCTTACCCCGGCCCCTCGTGACACTTCCGACGCATTGAACCATTGCGCCCCTGTGCCCGTGAGCCACGCATATTCCGGGCGCTGCGAAAGCGCATTTTCTGCGGCTTGCAATTCCTCCGGCGTCATTGTCCGTGCTCCCCTTTCGTGTTGCTCTCAATGGCGCTACCACACACGATTGCGCCTACTGGACATGATATCATCTTACCTGTGTATTGACAATATTGGAATTATTGGATATACTGTCCTAAGTGAGCGAGAACACGAGCGGCCACCCCGGCGCAACGGGCGCACGAGGGGCACGACGAGAGACGGGATAGACGAGGGAGGCGAGACGACATGCCACGAGCGGCCACTATTCAGCTTGTCGCGGAAACGACCCCGACTGAAGCAGCGTACCAACAGGCACGGGAAGCCGAGCGAGCCGAGCGACAAGCCGAGCGGGCGGTGCAATCCCTGCACGAGCGGGCAGAGACGGCGGCGGGGAACTGGCTGGAAGCGAAGCGGGCCGCATGCACCGCGTGGGGAGAGTGGGCCGAGTACAAGCGGGCCCACGTTGACGAACGCACCATGCCGAGCGGTGGCCCCCTGGACCCGCGAGACGGGCTCTACACGCGGGCCATGGATACTGAGCGGTGGGAGCGGCAAGCGGAGCGCCAACTAGACCGGCTCTACTGCCAGGCAGCAGACGCGCAAGAGGCGCACCAGACGGCACGCGCGGCCACGGTAGCGGCGTGGGATGCCTACTTGGCCCACAAGCGCCAGATGGCGAGCTGAGGGCCACGAGCTGAAGGGGGTGTACTTTATGATCCCCCCTCACGACGCGATACGATGAGACGAGGGGCCACGCGCCCCGCCAGGCAATGAGCGGACCCGCGCGGGGCGATCGTGCCCCACGCGCACAAGTAGGCGCCTAGCGCGACTAGAACCCCGCCAGGCGCCACGGGCACCTAAGGAGTACCAGCAATGCAGAAGCCTACCACGGCCACGACGAGCGCGGCCACGAGCACGGACACGACGAGCACGCCAGCGGGCTACACCCCTGAGCAAGAAATCACCCGGCGTCATGTGTGGAGCGTCCAGTGCATCCCCTGGGGTGTGCTTCCCCCGGTGAACCCCGCGCGGATCGCCCTCGAGCGACTAGCGGCGGCAGGGCTCCCAGCCTACGCCCTGGGCGCGGAAGATGGCTACCTGATCTGCGTGCGGGGCCACTGGCATTCCCCCGCGCAGTGGATGGCGCATTATGCGGCCTTCGCTGGCGCCTACGCGGCCATGATCGCCAGCGCAGAGAGCGCGGCGAGCTGAGATGA
>JADMIN010000497.1 GCA_015478575.1 Ktedonobacterales bacterium
CCTCTAGACCCTGCGCTCTGCGGGATGCTCCTCGCGTGTGGCGACGAAGACCGCGCGCGGCGCTGCGTCATCCTACACCGCTTCATCATACGAGCCATACAGGGCGCTGATGCTGAAGCCAGCGTGGAGCAGCGCCAGCGCGACCTCGCCCTGCGAGAGCAGTGCCAGCGTCATGGTAGAGGCCGTCCGACACACCGGCCCACCTGGCTCCCAGGTATCGTAGAAGTGGGTGAGCCGCAGTGTGCCTGGCTCAGCGCCCGCTGTCGCGACGGAGCAGTGGCAGAGCGTGAGGGGAGAATCTGGTACAGGCCACAGGCCAGAATACCAGACTTGCCCTATCGTCTCCGCCATGCGCCGCGGGCCAGCGAGATCCAGATCCAGGATGAGCACACCGCCTGGCCGAAGGTGTCCGCGCGCGACATCGAGCGCCCGCGCACGCTCCTCGCGGCTGGTGAGATGCGCGATGGTGTTGCAGCCGATGAGCGCCGCGTCGAAGTGCTGGCCGCTCTCCAGTCCTGGTGCGCCAGCGGTGCCCGCCACCTGGCGCACCCGCCGCGCCACCCGCTCTGGGAGCGCGGCCAAGCGCTTCGCACCGCGCGCCCGCATCGCCTCCGACGGCTCGATACCCGTCACGGTGTATCCCGCCAGGGCCAGCGCCGCCGCGACCCGCCCCGAGCCGCTGCCAAGTTCCAGCACGCTGGCGCGCGCGCCAGCTACCGAGGCGAGCAGCACTTGATAGCACTCGATGTCTTCAGTGACCGCATCATGCTCAACGTCATACCACACGGCGATGTTGGCATACGCATCGTGCTCACCATCCCGCATCGTTGGGGCCCCTCCATTCGCATGATCTCGCCAAGCATGACTTTCGGCACTACCCGCTCCGTCACATCGCACCCTATCATCTGCGCGGGTAATGCTCAGCGTCGCGTTTCTCCGATTGTACACCCATCACGCCGACCGCAACGTACATGCCCACGGAAACGTACACCCCTACGGAGAGACGCGCTAGCGGGGAAGCGTTCTTCCGGCACGACCGAGGGGCCGGAGCGCCGCGCTTTGAAAAGAAAAGGCACCTTACTTCGATGGATATGACCGAACACGCCAGCCAACTTGCCACCCGCGCGGCCACAGGCGTTGCCGCCCTAGAGGCGCGCGACATCACCAAGTCGCTGCCGCTGGGCCGTGAGCGCATCGAGATCCTGCGGGGCATCAGCCTGCGCGTGGCGCACGGCGAGTTCCTGGCCATCATGGGGCCATCGGGATCGGGCAAGTCCACCCTGCTCGGCATCATCGCCGGCCTGGATAACCCGACCACCGGCCAGGTCTGGATTGATGGCGTGGACATCACGCGCATGGGCGAGGCACGGCTGGCGGCCATCCGCAACACCAAGATCGGCATGGTCTATCAGGCCTTCAACCTCATCCCCACCCTCACCGCCCAGGAGAACGTCGAGGTGCCGCTCTACGTCGGCACGCATGCCGGCAGCCCAGCGGCGCGGGCGCGCGATCTCTTGCGCCTGGTGGGGCTGGAGCACCGGCTGGGCAACCGGCCCACCCAGCTCTCTGGCGGGGAGCAGCAGCGCGTGGCGGTGGCGCGGGCGCTGGCGACCAATCCCGCGATCGTCATCATGGATGAGCCGACAGGCAACCTGGACCAGAAGAACAGTGAGAACGTGCTCCAGATGATCCGCGACCTGCGCGGGGCCACCGGCACCACCTTCATCATCGCTACCCACGATCCCAACGTCGCCGCCGCCGCCCAGCGCGCCATCCGCATCGTGGATGGCCTCATCGCCACGGACGCGGCGTAGCCGAGCCAGATCAGGAGAAGACAACGATGAAGGCAGGACTGTACTGGCGCTACTCGACACGCTCGCTGATACGTGGCGGTCAGCGCACGCTGCTGGCGATTTTCTGCGTGGCGGTGGGCGTAATGGCCATCGTCTCATTGCAACTGGTGGGCAATTCGATCAACGGCGCCCTCACCACCAACGTCCGCGAGGGCAATGGTGGCGACCTCTCGGTGCGCAGTGATATCAATCCGCTCGCGGAAAGCGACCTGAGCAAGTTCACGAAGTTGCAATCGCAAGGTCTCATCACCGACTACACCGCGGTCTCCTCGCACGACGCCCAGATCGTGCAGAGTAACGGACAGGCGCAGTTCTTTAGCCTGCGCGCGGTGGATCCGAGCCGCTTCCCCATCGCTGGCGCGCCGCTCTTCCAGAATCCGAGTGATGGCACGCTGGCCTCGGTGCTGCGCGACGGCAATGTGGTCATCAACGACACCCTCCAAAAAGAGCTGAATGCGCGCATCGGCGACGCGCTGACCGTCCAGACGAATGACGGCAGCACATTGCGGGTGAAGGTGGGCGGCGTCATTGCGAGCACCGGCTTCTTCAAGTCACGTCAGATGCTCGTCTCGCTGCCCGATTTCGCCGTCGCGCCCAATAGCGCTGGCTTCCCAGTGCGTTACACCGTCATCTACGCGAACGTGCCTGGCGATACCGACGCCAACGCGAGCACAGCCAAGACGGCCATCGAGCGGGCGCTGCCACTCGCCACAGTCACCACCACCAAAGACGCGCTGCAGAACCAGCAAGGGCAGGTGCAGCAGATCCGCTACTTCTTGCAGATCGTCGGCTTGCTGGCGCTGCTGATCGGTGGCGTAGGCATCATCAACACGATGCAGGTGCTACTACGGCGTCGCCAGACCGAGATCGCCATGCTCAAGACGGCTGGCTATCAGCGTCGCGACCTCTACACGCTCTTCGGGCTGGAGGCAGGCC
>JADMIN010000498.1 GCA_015478575.1 Ktedonobacterales bacterium
CGCCAGAGCAGCAACAGCAGGTCTGGAGCCTCTACTATCAGGCCGCGGGCGTGGAGAACCAGGCGGGCACAGGCAAAGGGCTGGGCCTCGGCCTCTACATCAGCCATACGATCATCGAGCGGCATGGCGGCACGGTGGGTATCGAGAGCGCGCCGGGTGCTGGCGCGACCTTCTGGTTCACGCTGCCGTTGCGCCCGCCCGTTTCTCGTCGCGCCAGGGCGTCGGGAGAGCGGTGGCGAGAGGGCGCCACACCATGAGGGTGCCGCGCGCTGGCACTATCCATGCGGAAGAGCTTTCTTCAGCGGCATGGCACTGCCCTACTGGCCACGCCGCCGTGGGCGTGCTATAACGAGCGGGGATGGATGGCCCCGGCGCGTGGCGGGCCGCCACGCACGGAAATGGGAGGCGATGTGACGTGCCAAAGTTTGGTGGGCGCTCGCGCAATCTGCTGAAATTCTCGACGATCGCCAGTATTCCTTCAAATCTGGCCCAGTTGCGTAAGGCCCTGAATTCGATCAACTGGCAGGTGGCGCAAGAAGAAATCGCGGAGGAGTTGCAGCACAAGGTGGCGATCCTTGGCTTGGCCAACTCGGGCAAGTCTACCCTCTTCAACACGCTGCAAGGGAAGTATCGCTCGGCTGTCTCGGCCACCGCTGGCACCACCACGACGCTGGTGCGTGGCGACTTCGGCCCCTTTGCCCTGATTGATACGCCGGGGCATCTGCCCGACCTCCAGGCGCAGGCCGTCGCGGAGGCCGCGGTGGTCGTTTACCTGCTGGATGCGGCGGAGGGCCTGCGCCCGCGCGATTCTGAACTGATCGAGCAATTACGCAAGCGCGAGAAGCCGCTGGTGGTGGCGTTGAACAAAGCCGATCTCTTGGCGGGGAGCGCGGATGAGGCGGCGGCGCGGACGGCGGCGCGGCTGCATCTGCAAGACGTGATTCCCATCGCGGCGCGCACGGGCGAGAATGTGGCTGAGGAGTTGATTCCGGCGCTGATCGAGACCAGCCCAGAGGCCGCGGTTGTGCTGGGGCGCCAGTTGCCCCAGTTTCGCCGCGAGGCGGCCAGCAAGCTGACGCGCACGGCGATGCTGGTGAGCTTGGCGGCGGGGCTAGAGCCAATTCCGCTGATTGATATTCCCATCCTTCTCAGCACGCAGATTCGTCTGGTGCTGCGCATCGCCGCCGTCTATGGCGAGCCACTAAAGGCCGAGCATGCGCGCGAGCTGATGCTGACGATCGCTGGTGGCCTGGCGTTGCGCTATCTGGCCGAGGAGGTGGCGAAGGCGGTGCCTTTTGGCGGCGACCTCGTCTCGGGCGCCATCGCGGCGGCGGGCACGTGGGCCATCGGCCAGGTGGCTATGGAATACTTCGAGAGTGGCAAGCAGCTCAACCGGCGCCAGATCAGCGATCTCTTCTCGCGCTCCTATCGCCGCTACCGCGAGGAGCACCCGGCCCGCGCACTGATGGCGCCAGCCGAGGAGCGCCCGGTCCTGCCCGCGGGCGAGTAGGCCCACGCATGAACGCGCGCTCCCCCGCGGAGGGGAGCGCGCCTGCTTTTTACGGCTCCCAGCGATACCAATCGGCCCTGGCCGTGGCCAGCACGGTGGGTGTATCTATCCCCAGCAGCACGACATAGGCCACGCTTGGCGCGCCGACCGGGCGACGCACGAATGCCACCTGGAGCAGTTCGCGGCCAGCAAAGTGACGTAGCGAGACGTATTCCATCGTGCCCGCGTCATCCAGCGAAGCGGCGCTGACGCCGCGCGTGATCAGCGCCTGACGCGCCGTCGCGGCGAGCGCCTGGTCAGTCGGATTATCTTTCAGCTTGTAATCGCAACTGAGGTAGCGCTTATCGCTGCTCTGCAGCCAGATGGGTTCAACGGCGCCGACACCAGCGGCGCTCTGTAGCTTGGCCACGACCGCGCCCGTGCTCAACTGCCCAAGGGACTGAGCACGTACCACTTGCATGCGGTCAAGCCCCCATTGCCGCGCGGCGGGGTCGGCGGGCAGCGCGGGCGCGGCGCTGGTGAGTGGCAGGAATTCGGGCGCGAGGTCGCTACTGGCGAGACCGAGTGAGGTCCTTAGTGTACGTGCCGCATTGGGCGCGGTGCTCAGCGCGACGCTATAGCCCGCGAAGCCGAGCTGGGTGCCACAGGGCTTGGCGTTGATCACGCCCCGCGATTGGGCGTCTTGTGGTGCCAGTGACGCGGATGTAGCGGTGTGCGCACGATCAAGCGCGATCAGGCCGCCTGCCAGAACAACAACCAACAGCATATACGGTAGGAGAGAGCGGAACCGACGCTGCCATGTCACGCGGGTTGGGTACATGGAATGCTCCTCTCGTCGTGGGTTGGAGCGCCTGTGTGATCCGTTGATCAACCAGGCGCGCAAAGGCAACAGCTTGGTCGAACGTGATGTTATGCGCTCCGAAGAGCCACACCGTTGAGATGACGGGGCCATGCCGCCAGGAAATATTGAAGGTCAGCTCCTCGTAGTCTTCGCCAGGATCCGTTGGGCTGTTTCGAATGCCGGTCCACGCGGTGGCCTCATCGCCGAGTTGGATGGGAAGGGTGCGAAAGCCAGCGAAGTTGTCGGCGATGTTGAAGGTGCAACAGTGGTAGTCGGCCTTTGCTGAGTCGGTCGTGTGGTAGCTTTGCTCCGCGCTGGTGATCTCGAAGGCGCCCGTGTGGTCGGCGACGAATGGCCCAAAGATGGTCGGCGGATGGGTAGGTTGGTAACCATTCGCCAACTGCCAGTTGTCAATCTCGGCCTCGCCCTGGGG
>JADMIN010000499.1 GCA_015478575.1 Ktedonobacterales bacterium
GGTCTATCTCTCCGCGCTGTTTCTGGCGACGGCGAGCTATTTCGCCGGCCGCGCGCTGGGCGCCGATGCCAGTTTCCTGTGGTATGTGGCGCTCGCCGAAGCCGCGGCCGTCGAGCTGCACAGTTTTCTCAGCCAGCGCATGGCCCGGTCGCTGCATGAGCAACGCACCGCGCCGGCCGCGTGGCAGATGCCCTACGATGCCCGCGACGCGCTGGAGCGCCGGTACACGCTGCATCTGCGCATCACCGTGGGCCTGGTACTGTTTTCGGTGCTCAACTCCGTTGGGTTTTGGGCGGCGTTACTGCGGCCGGCGTCCGTGCTGGACTGGCTCCAGGTGGCGGTGCGCGGCGCCGTGATTCCGGTGGCGTTCCTGGCCGCTGGATTCCTGATGCCACTGCATGAGAGCGTCGAGAGCACCTTGCAGGATGTGGGCGCCGATCTCGTGCGCACGATGGTACGCGCGTCCACGCGGCAATGGCGTACGCGCGTCAAGCGGGCGCGCAAGCGCGGCGCGAACCTGGCCGAGCCTGTCGCCATGCTGCTTGAGATGCAAGAGGGTGGCGAGCATGTGCCAGCCAGCGTCATGATTCGCACGCTCGACGCCGCGATACGCACAGCCGAGGGTGGGGCATCGCGTGTGCCGTTGCCCTCGCCGATCACGCCGTCAGGCATGCCGCCCGATCTGACGCGCCCACCCACCGGGCCAGGGACGCCCACGGCGGCGCCTCTGACTGCCGAGGATGCCAGGGAATCCGCGCCGCGAAGGGGTCGTGCTTCGAAGCGTGGCAGGCCCGGCAGGGAGCGGCGCCAAGTGCTCGCTTTGCCGGCCGCTGGCAAGGGGTCTGCCGAGGAGCGGATACGCGCGATGGTCGCACGCTATCCCAGCATCTCAGTACGCACGCTGGCGAAGCGGGCGGGCGTCAGTGAGTCCACCGCGTCGAAGCATCGCGCGCTTATCCTTGCCGAGCGCGAGCGAGAGGAGGAGCGCGGCCAGGTCGCGCGATAGCCCCGCGTGGATCTCCGCACACACATCAGCGCCCCCAGGTCCGCATGGCGGCTCGCCAGCCGAGCGCATGCGCCTGGGGGCTTTTGCTCTGCCGCTGTCTCTGGGGGCCGCATGCGCTCCAGTGCGTCGAGCCGGGCGGGGATGATGCCGCGCTTCATGTGATTCGCTCCAAACCGAGGCGTGCTCGTAGCTCGTTGATAGCGGCCTGCACGCCGGCAAGATCGCCCTCCCTGGTGCCAGTGAGAATCATCAGCAGCCGGCGAAAGAGGCCCTGATAGTGCCGCTCGGCATCAGGATGGGCCGCCCACACTGCCCGCTCTGCCTCAACGGCCGCCAGTGCATCGCCGGCGGGGCATCGGTGCTCCATTTTGGCGATGCGGGATCCCAGGCTGCTCACGCTCACGCGCTCGCCTCACCTTCCCGCGCCGCCGTCTCGAGTTGGCGTACCCGTTCCTCTAGCTCGCCAGCCTGTATCACGCGCACCAGCGCACCCGCCACGGCCGCCATAGCGGAGGCTTGCCGCGGTTCGAGCGTGCCGTCATACACCTCTCGCAGCGCCGTGCCGAGAATGTCTGCCACTGGCCGTAGACGCTCTGGCAGCATGCGCAGCGCCCGCACGCTCTTGCGGGTCGCGCGGCCGCCCTTGGCACGGTTGGCCTTCGCCGCCGGATCGTGGGCGAAGCACCATCCGCTGGCGGTCGCCTTCGCCTGGCACGGCGTGCCGTCCCTCCTGGTCGCTGGGCACCGCTGCCCATCAGGGCTTGTCTCGCTCATGCGCTCGCCTCACTTCCGCTGGCCTCCAGGTCGCCGCCGCTTCATCCTGGCCGCGCCGCTTCATCCTCGGCGCGCCTCGTCCCTCATAGCCGGTGGCAGTGAACGCTGCGAACCGGCGAAACGCGAAATAAGCGAAATAAGCGAAATAACTCCCTCGGCGCGCCTCGTCCCTCATAGCCGGTGGCAGTGAACGCTGCGAACCTGCGAAATAAGCGAAATAAGCGAAATAACTCCCTCGGCCGCGCGCGCGTTGCCGGTGGCAGTGAACGCTGCGAAACGGCGAAACGCGAATTATGCGAAATAACTCCCTCGGCCGCGCTTATTTCGCTTATTTCGCTTATTTCGCTTATTTCGCTTATTTCGCGTTTCGCAGGTTCGCGCGAAATAAATCCCTCGGCGGCACTTATTTCGCTTATTTCGCTTATTTCGCTTATTTCGCGTTTCGCAGGTTCGCGCGACGCGCGCGAGCCGTCGCGTCGCCCTTCGATAGCGAGCAGTCGTATAGCACAATCATACCACACGTTCGGGCGGGCGGCGGGCGACATCTCTGTCATTCATGGGGGCAGCCCGCGCACCGCGTGAATCCCGGCGCGTCGTGCCAGAGCTCCCACGCGGTATGCTCGCCTACCTGGTCGAGCGCGCCCGTGAGGATCTGCCGACCCACCTGCCAGCGGCCGCGCACGACGGGCAGGCGTCCACTCGCTATCGCCTTCTGCGCGGTGGTGATCGGCACGCCGTGCAACCGAGCGAAGGCGCGCCAGCCGGTGAGCCCATCGGGCAGTGTCGAGCACGTGTGCGCGGCGCTATCGGTCGTCTGGCGGCCGGGCATCTGCGCACGGGCAGCAGCGATGCGGCGCAGCTGGTTATCGTCGAGCACGCGATAGCGCCAGTCGTACGGATGCCGCGACGGCTCGATGCCCAGCCGGCGGCACCACTTCAGCAGGGAGCGCCGCGAGATGCCCAGGCGAGCAGCGGATTCCCCTATGGTATCCATACC
>JADMIN010000002.1 GCA_015478575.1 Ktedonobacterales bacterium
ATCGTCCTCATGCCTCTATGCTACACCGCTGTGCAAGTCCGCCTGACCTACTACGGGCATCCCATACTCGCTCAATGGGAGCATTCATGGTTATTGAGATGTGTATGGAATAAGTCTGCTTGTCCATGTCCATAGTCTAGCAAGTTTAGATGCGGCGGTCGCGGTTCGAGTGTTCAGCCGTGATGACCGTCGCCAACGTTGCGCATGACCATCCAGCTCCCAACAACACCTCGACAATAGTCTGGCGGACTTTCGCTGGGGTGTATCATAGACACATGTGGCACATGCGGTTGCTCGACGGCGCGTGCCGGTTGACGAATACCATCGTGATGAGTTTTCCGCGGAACTGAGGTGGCGCCATGGCAGCTTTCTTCTGGCCGGAATATATCATCTTGTTCGGCGCCGCGGTCATTGGGATCGCTTGCGTCACGCCCTATACCCTGGAGCTCGGCCACGAGGCGTTCACCAAGGCCCAGGAGCACATGCGCCAGCCACGGTGGGTGCTCGTGCTGCTCCAGAGCGCGCAGAATGTCGTGCTGTTCGGCGTGGCGACCGGCCTGGGATTGCTTATCGCGTATCGTATTGGCCTGGGTGCCCCGTTGCTGGAGGGGCTGCTCGCCGGCAAGGATGTGACGACTCAAGCAGTGACAATGATCGTGCCCGCGCTCATTCTTGGGATCGTCTCCTCGTCAATTATGCTGCTCCTAGAGATCACCGTGTTCTGGCCGCGGCTGCCCCAGTCCATGCGCGACACCTTTCCCATACCCGCCCTGTGGAAACGCCTCCTGGCATCAGTCTATGGAGGCGTCAACGAAGAGATTTTACTCCGCCTGTTCCTGCTCTCGCTGCTCGCCTGGCTGCTCGGCTTTGCTTGGCATCTGCCCAACGGCAGGCCAACGCTGGGGGCGTTGTGGGTGGCAAACGTCATCGCGGCGGTGATTTTTGGACTAGGGCATTTACCGGCCACCGCCGCGCTCGTCAAGCTGACCCCGCTGCTGATCGGACGTGCCATCCTGCTCAACGGCGTGGTGGGGATCGCCGCTGGCTATCTCTTCTGGCGTTATGGCCTCGAAGCGGCGATGCTGGCACACTTCAGCGCGGATCTCGTCCTGCACGGCATTGGCGACTCCATCGCCCTAAAAATCCGTGCGACGTCGGCGGCAGCGCACAGCTAAGCCGCTCAGCCCACAAAAGACGAAACGTACTTGAAGATGAAGGCGTCGAGGCTCACGACGTGGGCGCTCCCTCGTTCATCGGCCAAGTGTCTAGCAGACGTCGTTTTGCCAGAACCACCGAAGCCTTCAACGCCAAGCAGTACCGGCCGTGCCGTACGGCTCTTTTGCTTAATGGCAGTGGCAATCTGGTCGCTAGTCATGCCTATACCATAACACACAAGCAACCGCAACCACCCGGCCCGGATGCGCACCACCTCGCAGAGAACAAAAAAGCAGGCAGTTGCCTGCCCGCGGAAATTACAACGATTTAACTTCGGTAGCTTCGTGTTGGTGGGTGGTACAGGACTTGAACCTGTGACCTCGTCGGTGTGAACGACGCGCTCTGCCGGCTGAGCTAACCACCCGTGTGATGACGGCGCTTGCCGCACGCTGCTCAAGCATAGCACACGCGGCGCGGCGCGTCAAACCAACCAGCCGTGTACGCTGTGCCCCGCGCCCCAGCGCGAGAGGGCGGGTGGGTGCCCACGACAAAGGGGAAGGCACCACTAATCCGTGAAGCGGAAGCGTACCAACGCCCAGAGCGCGGCGAAGGCATCGCGCCAGGTGATCTTCTTGCCCTCGCTGTAGTCACGCCCCGCGTAGTAGATGGGCACCTCGTAGATGCGGTAGCCGCGCTTGAGCACTTTGGCCGTGACCTCCGGCTCGAAGTCGAAGCGGTCGCAGCGCAGAGGGATGCCCTTGAGGATAGGCGTGCGGAAGGCCTTATAGCCCGTCTCCATGTCGGTGAGAATATTGTTGTAGAGCACATTGGTGAGGAGGGTTAGCAGCTTGTTGCCAATGTAGTGATGCAGCATGAAGGAGCGGTGAATACCGAGAAACCGCGAGCCATAGACGACATCAGCCACGCCATCCACCAGTGGCCGCAGCACCAGCGCGAAATCGCTGGGATTGTACTCCAGATCGGCATCTTGGATGATGGTGATCTCTTTTGTCACCGCCGCGATGCCTGTGCGGATGCTGGCGCCCTTGCCGCGATTCTTCGGGTGATAATAGACGCGCACATTGGGCGGCCAAGAGGTCTCACGCAACAACTCGCGGGTGCCGTCGGTCGAGCCATCGTCTACGACAACGATCTCCTTCTCCATCGGCTGCTCTTGCACACGCCTGATCACCTCAGCGATTGTTGCCCGCTCATTGTAGACGGGAATAATCACCGCTATTTCCACGCCGCTCCGCCCTTCGTACCGCTCTGCGTGGCGCCACTCTTCCCAGGGAAGCGCCAGAAGGAGCACCGGCATGGTAGGTGCTATGCACATGCCCCCAGGGCATTGTACTCCTTCACCGCCCACGAGGCCAACGCGCTCTGCCCGCGACGGCGCGGGCGGGGGAGTCCGCGCGGGCGGCCCGCCTCGGTCTACTCCGTATCCGTGGTGCCATACATGATGGCGCGCTTGACCTCCTCAATCGCGTCGGTGACATGAATGCCGCGCGGGCACGCTTCAGAGCAGTTGAAGATGGTGCGGCAACGCCACACACCGTTGCGGTCGCTCAGAATCTGGAGCCGATCCGCTGTGCCACGGTCACGACTGTCGAAGATGAAGCGATGCGCGTTGACGATGGAGGCCGGGCCAACCCACTCGCTGTTGGCCCAGACCGACGGGCACGAGCCGGTGCAGGCCCCGCAGAGAATACACTTCGTCGTATCATCGTAGCGCGCTCGCTGCTCCGGCGCTTGCAACCGCTCGGTGCGCGGCGCGGGCTCGTCATTGATGAGATAGGGTTTTACCTTCTCGTACTTGGCGAAAAACGGATCCATATCCACCACCAGATCGCGGATGACCGGAAACCCGAGCATTGGCTCGATGGTGATACGCGCGCCAAGGTCCTGCATCAGCAACTTGCACGCGAGCCGGTTGCGCCCATTCACGCGCATCGCATCAGACCCACAGACACCATGCGCGCACGAGCGCCGATAGGTCAGTGTCCCATCCTGCTCCCACTTGATCTTGTTCAGCGTGTCCAGCAGGCGATCATTTCCCTCAACCGCGACCGTGAAATCATCCCAATACGGCTCAGCCTTGGTGTCCGGCTGAAAGCGCTTGATCTTGACGTGGACTTCCCGCGTGCCAATCGCGGTCACCATAACCTGATCCTCTCCTATTCGCATTGGAGCTATTCGCATTGGAGCGCGGCCACGCATCCGCCGTGCGCCGCGAGGCCCCCAGGAACGTATCCGCGTGCGCGGCTCGCGTGGCGATGGCCCCCCTAGTACGTGCTAATACGTGCGCTCTTTCGGCTGGAACTCGCCGATGACGACTGGTTTGTACTTCAACGCTGGCTGGCCCGGCGTGCTCGTCTGAAACGCCAGGGTATGCTGGAGGAAGCGCACATCGTCGCGCTTCTCATAGTCGGTGCGGTAGTGCGCGCCGCGACTCTCTTTGCGCGCCTGAGCACCGGCGATGGTGGCCTCGGCGCAGTCGAGCAGGTTGCCTAGCTCGATGACCTCCATCAACTCGGTGTTGAAGTTCCGGCTGGTGTCCATCAGGCGGATGCCCGCGTAGCGCTCCTTGAGCTCGGCGAGTTTCCGCTGTGCCCGCGTCAGGCTCTCTTCGCTCCGTACCACACCGACCTCGGCCATCATCATGTCGCGCAGTTCCGAGCGGATCGCCTCTTCCGTCTCGCCCGTCGTGCGCGCGAGCAGGGTCTCCACCAGATCCGTGGCGTAGGCATCCGGCTCCGGCGGCAGCGGCGCGAAGTCGGCCTCTGGCAGCCATTTCGCCGCGATGTGCTTGCCGGCACGGCGCCCAAAGACGATCAGATCCACCAGCGAGTTGGTGCCCAGGCGGTTGGCGCCATGCACCGAGACACAGGCCACCTCGCCCGCGGCATAGAGGCCCGGCAGCGGCGTGTTCCGCTCATCCACCACCACGCGCCCATCGCTATCCGTCGGAATGCCACCCATCGCATAGTGCGCGGTCGGCTGGATGGGCACCGGCTCATAGTACGGTTCCACGCCGAGGTAGTTGCGCGCGAAGTCGGTAATATCGGGCAGCTTCTCGTCAATCTTCTGCTTGCCCAGATGCGCGACGGAGAGGTAGACGAAGTCCTTGCCATCTATGCCTCGCCCCTCGGCGATCTCCTGGTAGATGAAGCGCGAGACCATGTCGCGCGGCGCCAGCTCTTCCAGCGTCGGCGCGTAGCGTACGCAGAAGCGTTCGCCCTCACTGTTGAGCAGGTATGCGCCCTCGCCGCGCGCCGCCTCCGAGAGCAGGATACCCACTTTGTAAAGACCAGTCGGGTGGAACTGGTACATTTCCATGTCTTCGAGCGGCAGGCCGCGGCGATAGGCGACCGCCATGCCATCGCCCGTGCAGGAGAGCGCGTTGCTGGTGATGCGCCAGGCACGTCCGTAGCCGCCCGTCGCCAGCACGACCGTCTTGGCATGAAAGACATGCATCGTGCCATCGCGCAGACAGAGCGCCACCACGCCACAGGCCTGGCCCTCGTTGATGAGCAGATCGAGCATCATATACTCATTGAAGAAGCGCACCTGATTCTTCACCGACTGCTGATACATCGTCTGGAGGATCATGTGGCCGGTACGGTCGGCGGCATAGCACGAGCGGCGGACCGGCCCAGCGCCGAAGTTGCGTGTGTGGCCGCCGAAGCGGCGCTGGTCAATCTTGCCGTCGGGGGTGCGGTTGAAGGGCAAGCCCCAGTGTTCCAGGTCGTAGACCGCCTCGATGGCTTCGCGCGTGAGCACCTCGGCGGCGTCCTGGTCCACTAGGTAATCGCCACCCTTGACGGTGTCAAACATGTGCCACTTCCAGGAGTCTTCTTCCAGGTTCCCCAGCGCCGCGGCCACTCCCCCCTGCGCCGCGCCCGTGTGCGAGCGCGTAGGGTAAAGTTTGCTGATCACCGCGATGCTGGAATTGTGCGCGAGCTGCATGGCGGACATCAAGCCCGCGCCACCCGCGCCAACGATCACGACATCGAATTTATGGTAGTTCATACGCGCCTCTCTTCAGGCCACTGATGCCAGCCGACCGCACCACGCCGCGCGTCTAGCGCACCAGCAGACGCAGCGCGCTCCGTGTGGCGGCCTGGCTAGGGTGGAAGGTGATGATCGTAATCATGCCGAGCAGCCAGAAGAAAAGCGCCGTGATGAACAGCACCGAGACGACGGCCAGGCGCATCCCCCGACGGCGGATGTAGTCATCGCAGATGATGCGCAACCCGTTCAGGCCATGGAGCAGCGCCAGTGTCAACAACAGCAGATCATAGAGGCGCCAGAAGGGGTTGGCGTAGCGGCGCGCCACGAAGTCATAGCCGGTCGCTGAGACATCGTTCTGGACGTGCATCACGATCAGGTGAATGATCGCCAAGAAGATCAGCGCCACCCCGCTCACGCGGAAGAACCACCAGGAGAAGGTCTCCCAGCCGGGGCCGGTGGGGCGTGCGGTCGCGCCATAGCTGGTGACAGCGGAGCGCTGCTCGGAAACTCGTGCGGCCATGCGCGTATCCTCTCTTGCTCAGGCTACTTGCTCAGGCTACATGCCCCCCGACACTTTGCAGTTCCCCTGGGGGCACTGGCCAAAGATCGGCGCGACGACATAGTAGGCCATCGGCAGAAACGAGAGGATGGTCAGCGCCAACACAGCGTAGAACATCACTTGTTGGTACTTGTAGCCCGACGCCCAAAAATCAATGAGGATGATGCGAACGCCGTTGTAGGCGTGAAACAGCACTGAGCCAATCAGCGCCAACGAGGCGAGGCGGACGGGCCACAGGCTAAATACGCCGATGGCGTCGTTGTAGACGGTCGGTCCGAATCCGATCAGGGTGATATCCACAATGTGGACCAGCAGGAAGAGCAGGATACCCAGCCCCGTCACCCGATGCAGCAGCCAGGACCACTGGCCCGACTGACCCCTATACATGCGCACTTCTCCTGAGGACTAGCAGAGGACGATGAGTGCGGCGGCTTGTGGGCCGTGGACCGGCAAGGCTACCGGCGGCACATGCGGGAACACGCCAGTGCGGGCCACGCTGGAAAGGGAAGCTTCGCGCCACCGGACCTCATCGTCACGGACACAGGCATTCTACGCCACAGTTTGCATTATACGCCCGCGCATCGTATGCCTACAAGCGTGAGTTGAGGCAGCCGCCCAGTCGGGGCGCCGGATGCCCGCACGCGTCGGTCTGGCAAACGGCGCCCCGGCCACCGCGCAACTTCCCCGCGGCGATTCTGGTGGACGACACGTCACCCTAGCGCACGTCACCCTAGCGCACGTCACCCTAGCGCACGTCACCCTAGCGCACGTCGCGTTGGCCGAAGCGGAGCGCACCCACCCCCAACAGCAGCGCGGCCACCGCCGTCACCGCGAGCCAGGCGCCCCAACGGGGGCCATTGGTAATCGGTGTGCCATAGGCATGGAAGATCGAGAACGAGAGCACCCAATCTGGCACGTGCAGCAGCGAGCTGAAGAACTCAGCGAAGAACGAAAACCCTAGGGCCGCTCCGACAATCCCCAGCACGGCGGAGGTCCGTACCCATGTCGTCAGCGCGAAGACCGCCGCGGCCACCACGAACTCCAGCGGGAACATCCCCAACGTCGCGGCCCAGAGATCGCCCGTATGCTGGAGGCCAGCGACGCGCGCGCCACCCAGCACCGATAGCCCCACCACAACCGGCGCCAGCGCGGCAAAGACGAGCACGGCGGCAAAGCGCTCTAACAGCACACGCCGACGCGGCTGTGGCGCCGCCAACACCAACTCCAGGCGCCCGCTTTCAAGATCCGCGGGCCAAGTCGCGGCCTGCGTCAGCGCGAAGGCGGCCACGACCGCGGGCATGAGCAGAAAGATCACAAGCGAGAGAAAGCCCGCATCGCTGCCGAGATCCGTGCCGCGCAGCAATTGGCTCAGCGTGGGAGTGGTGGCATAGACCTGCCTGAGGGCATCTTCACTGGCACGGACGATGGACGCCCCCCAGGCGGCGTAGGCTCCCAACCCCACCAGCCACCAGATGACGGCGGGTGCCTGCGCTCGCAGCGCTCGCTGGAACACGGTGCGCAGCGAGGCCTCGCGCTTGGCGCGCTCCAGGGTGCGCGGCGCCGAGGTGGCCCGCGTGGCGCGTGGGAGGCGCAGCCAGGCTGGCAGCGCCGTGCCGCCGATATCGCGGCGCGCGAAGAGCGGAATGCTCAGGAGCGCCAGCGCGGCGCCCAGCCCGACGAGGACCGCCGACGCGCCAGGGTTGACACCATAACGGGGAATGAGCGGCTTGCTCAGGCCGTAGTAGAAGAATGGCGAGACGCGCTGGAGACCCGCCGCGCCGCTGATGGTGCGCCCGCTGCCATCCAGCACATAGCTCAGGGCGAGCAGCGCGCCAGCCCCTCCCGCGGCAGTGCCGCGCCGCGCCACCAACTGCGAGAGAAACAGTGCGAGCATGCCGAAGACGAAAGCCCCCAGCGCGAGATTCAGGCCTACCAGCGCTGCCCCAGTGGCATCCACAGGCGCTTTGACGCTGGCCTCCCCGGCGATGGTGCCCAGCGCCACCAACGCGCCGATCACCAGCAGCGCGCTCGCCATCGCGGCGATCTTTTCGAGCAGTAGACGTGTCCGCGAGACCGGCACCGCCAGCAGGAGGTCCAGCGCGGCGATGTCTTCCTCACCACGGACCATGCGCGCACCCACCAGCACCGCCCAGATGCCCAAGAGGACCAGCAGGAAGTTCCCCATGCGCCAGGTGACGAAGCCACCAACGGTATCAACACTCACTGGCTCACCAAAGAATTTGAATTGCTGGGTGAGCTGGATAAGCGAGGCACCCGCCTTCACCGTCGAGGCATGAACCAAGAACCCGATGAGGATGAGCAGCGCGAGGCCACCCCCCCAGCCCAGCATCGCGATCCGATAGTCACGGAGCGTTTTGCTCCAAACCGTGCGTAGCATAGCGATCACCCGCCTTCAATTCTGAATGGCCACTGGCGCGCGGTCTGGCTCGTAGAATCGCAGGAAAATCTCTTCCAGGCTTGGCTCGCGCGTCATGAGATTGAGCGCGCCGTGCTCCGCCGCGACGCGCAGCACCTCACCTAGATCGCCCTGCACCGTCAGATGCACTCCGCGTGGGTCGCCGTTCAACTCCGCGCTCAGGACACCCGTCAAGCTGGCGAACCAACTGGGCTGGGCGGGCGCGGCGAAGGTGATCTCCACGTCATGATGGCGCAGGTCGCGCAGGCTGGCCACGGTATCCACCCTAATCAACCGCCCCTCGCGGATGATGCCCACGCGATCACTGGTGTGCTCGACCTCCGGCAGGATGTGCGAAGAGAGGAAGATCGTCCGTCCCTCGGCCTTGACCTCCGCCACCAGTCGGTAGAACTCCTGCTGATTGAGGGGATCGAGGCCCGTAGTTGGCTCGTCGAGGATGAGCAGGCGTGGGCGATGCATGAACGCCTGGATCATGCCGACCTTTTGCTTATTGCCACGCGAGTACTCGCGGAAGCGCCTGCTGGGGTCCAGTTCCAGGCGCTCGGTGAGCAGGCGCACGTAGCTCGTGTCCACGCCGCCACGCAGATTGCCCAGATAGGTCAGAATCTGGCCGCCGGTCAGGGTGGGATCGAAGGCATACTCCCCTGGCAGGTAGCCGACCAAGCGCTTGACGGCGGTGGACTGCGTCCAGCAATCCAGCCCGCCAATGGTCGCGTGGCCCGCGGTGGGCCGCAGCAGCCCCATCAGCGTGCGAATGGTCGTGGTCTTGCCCGCGCCGTTCGGCCCCAAGAAGCCGAAGACTTCGCCCTCCCCGACGTCAAAGGTGACCTCGAGAATACCCCGACTCGCCCCATAGGACTTGGTCAGTTCTGAGGTTGAGAGAATGGTGGCCATGTCGCTCCCTCCCGTGCGGCCTCTCGTGCCGCGTGCCGTTGGCGCCAGCGCTCCAGTGTGGCGTGCTGTTCCTCGATAAAGAAATCGCAGAATTCGATCAGCTCCGCCAGGCGCGTTCCGGCGACCACATGCTCCACAGCGATGCCGTCAATCGCGCGCGCGGCGATGCTCTTGAGTGCCTGGGTGCCCTCGATATTGACGAGAATGGCGTGTTCCCACGGATTCTCGGTGAAGCGGTAGTGGTCGCGCCGCTGGCCCAGCAGGCCAACCAGTTCAGCCAGGCCAGTGCTCACCGCCAGGCGAACATTGGTGGAGACGGAGGCGCGCGAGACGCGCAAGGTCGCGGCCATATCGTCGAGCGAGAGGGGGCGGCTGGCAACGATCAGCAAACCGAGAATGCGCCCGCAGATGCGTGGTAGGTCATACTGCTCGAAGTACACACCGATACTCTCGATGAATCGCCGGGCCTCGTCGCTCAGGGGTTGCGGTTCCGCCATACTGCCTCCCTCATTGCCGGAGCGAAAGGAGCGCCTTCCCGCCTCCTCGTCATGGAGCATAGCGCACTCATTTCATTCAGTCAAGACTGAACAGACTGACTCACCATGAAGCCGCGGGTCTGGAGCTGCGTGGCCAGCCCCACCACCCGCTCACCCAGCCCCACCGCCCGACCAATTGCGCGGAGGTACGGGGGAGTTTGGTCGGGTTTGCTATACTAGCCGTGGCGGGATGGTCGCCAAGCTGATGTCGTCTCTTCACCGCTCTGGATGAGGTTCGCGTGTCTACTCCTCGCTCGCCACGTGATGAAGCCCGCGCCCGTGTGACGCTGCGCCTACGAGATCTCGCGCTCAGCGACCATGATAGCATCTATGGCGCGCCGCATGGAGGCGACTGGATGTTGCTGGGTCTGCTGGTCGCGGTGCTGCTGGGCAATGGCCTCTACGTCTGGCATCAGCGCGGCGCGGATGACCATATCGGTCGCGCGGTCTTCTTTGGCCTGGCGCTGTTCTGCGTGTACTGGACGGCGGCGGTCTACACCTTCAAGCTCTCCCTCGGGATCCATGTCGGCCCACATGGGCTGAGCATCGTGCGTGGGCCGTGGCGCACCGAGCTGGCGTGGTCTGAGACCGGGCGCCTGGTGGAG
The DNA here is from genome assembly GCA_015478575.1 of Ktedonobacterales bacterium. Taxonomy (GTDB): domain Bacteria; phylum Chloroflexota; class Ktedonobacteria; order Ktedonobacterales; family JADMIN01; genus JADMIN01. Next base: position 10,201 of record JADMIN010000002.1, read on the forward strand.
CGCACCGAGGCGACCAATGGCCGACGCTATCGCTGGGTCGTGGCGCTGGCCTATGATGGACGCCGCCTCCAGGTGCGCGAGGATATGGTCGCCGACTATCAGCAATTTCGCGTTGAAGTGTACGAGCGCTACCGTCTCTGGCAAGACCACGGCGGCACCTGGGGCACGAACGGCGGCGGCCCTTTCACCGCGCGCGACCGCATCGGCGGCGAGGTACGATGGTGGCTGGTTGGCGCAAGCATCTTCCTGCTGCCAGCCCTCTACTTCCTCATCCTGCTGCCTGAGGTCACGCTGGCCGGTCCCGTGCTGCTGCTGCTGGCGATCCTCTGCTGTGTGATGGTCGCGCGCGCGGTGCTCCGCCGACAGCGCTACACCATTGATTCGCGCATGATGGAGTCGCGCCGGCTGCTGCGCAAGCCGCTGCGCCTGGGCTGGCGCGAGATCGCGCGGGTGGAGCGCGCGCGCCATGCCGCGAGTCTGCTCATGGAGGTGGGCACGGTGGTGGGGCGGCTGGTCATGATGATCGCGGCGCGCACCGACGGTCGAGCGCGGAGCTTCGCCTGGCGACCGCGGGTACCGGAATACCTCATTTTGCGCGGTGGTGGGCGGCAGATTCGCGTGCGGCTACACCGGCTGGCACGCCCAGATGAACTGCTGGCATGGGTGGAGTTCTATGAGCGGCTAGGTCGGCACAGCGCCACGGTGGAGCGGCAGCGGCGTCCGCCCGCGCCCGTTCCCTCATCCCCCCTACCGGAGCCAGCGCCCGCCGATCTCTCTGGCCCAGCCGGCCCAGCCGATCCCTGGGCCAACGGGCAGGGCGGCATTCCCGCGACCGGCGGCACGGTGCGCTCATCCCCCCATGCGGCGGCGCCAGGGAATGGCGACGATAGCTGGCTGCGCGAGACGCACGCACAGCCCCAGCCAAGGGAACCCGAGAGACACGCCACACCCGGCGATCCATCCTCCGCCTACGGCAATCCCCCCGCGCAACCGCCACGGGCACCCACCGCGGGCCAGAATAGGCCCGCCGCAACGCCAGAAGGTGCGGAGCACCCGCCGACTGATGCCATCGCGGGCCTGGCCGATTCCTTCGCGCCCTCGCGTGGCGACTCGGCGGGCCGCCCACCCCTGCCACGCTTCGGCCCACCACCAGACGAGCCGAAGCCAGATCCGTGACAGATCCCTCCCCTAGACCATCATAGGACCATCGTGAGCGCGGCCTCTGCCGCTTCCTCCATCCGCCGCACGACCGCGCGCACGGCGCGCTCGAGGTGCCGCCGATGCGCGGCACCCCTGGCGCCGCATCTCTGCCGCTGGCTTGGAGTTCCGAAGGGCGGCTCACGGCGCGATCTGGCCCAGGCGCGTCAGATCCTGCTCGAGACCGAAGCCCCAATCGAGCAGCGCCGCCGCGTCGCCGAAGCGTGTACCAGCACTCGGCTCGCTCAACAGCACGCCCAGCAACGTCCCAGAAGCGCGCGTGGCCATAAAGACCAGGCAATAGCGCGCCTTGCCGGTGAACCCCGTCTTGATGCCAAGAACTCCTGGCGCGGTCAGCAGTTCATTGGTATTGGTGAGCGTAATGCCGCGGTCAGCGCTGACGGGGATGGTGAAGCGCACCGTCCCGACGATCTGACGGAACGTGGGAATGGCCATCGCCTGAAGCGCCAGTCGCGCGAGGTCGCGCGCGGTGGTGTAGTGGTTGCCGCTCGGATCATCCAGCCCATGCACATTCGCGTAATGTGTGCGCGTCAGTCCCAGCGCCACCGCTTCCTGATTCATCAAGGCGACGAAGCGCGACTGCGAGCCGGCCACACCGTCGGCGATGGTCACCGCGGCGTCGTCGCCCGATGGCAACAAGAGACCGTAGAGCAACTGCCGCAGCGTGAGGACCTCTCCTTGGCGCAGGCCCGCGACACTGTTAATGCCATTGATCATCGCCGCGGCATCGGCGCCCACCGTGATGCGCTGGTCGAGCGTGCCGAATGTCAGCGCGACGTAAGCGGTCATGATCTTGGTCGTGCTGGCCATCGGCAGTTCGAGATCGGCATTCCGTGAGTCCAAGGTCAGTTGGTCAGCGAGGTCCACCAGATAGACAGCGGTGGCGCTCGTCACCGGCGCGTTGGGCAGCAGCACGTCGCCAAGCGGTGGTGTCGTGATGGGGGATGTAGGAGTAGGCGACGGGCTATGCGTGGAAGCGGGCGACGAACTGGGAGGGGGAAGCGGCGGCGTGCCCCGCCCCGTCCCGCGCGCAGGCCCCCCACCCGCGCAGCCCGCCAGCAACGCACTCGCCAGCAACGCGCTCACGAGCAACGCGCTCACGAGCAACGCGCTCGCCAACGGCGTGGCTCGCCCTGCCGCTGGCCACCATCCTCCGCTCCGCCGTGCGCCCCCGCGCCTCACTGCGCTCCTTCGTCTCACTGCATCCCTCCGCCTGGCGCCATGCTCGTCACCACATATGTACCATACATCCGGCGCGTGTCCCGCGCAATGGCACGGGCGACAGGTCGCCTGGCGTGCGGGCGCGGCCCAGCGGAGGCGCCGCATGCTCACCGGCGCCGCATGATCAAATGCGGATAGCGGAGACGCACAGCATCGGCACCGTCATTTCCAACTCGCCGCCACTCGCGTGCGTGCGCGCGCGCAGCCGACGGTCCACCTCGTTGAAGACGAGCCGACGAATGGTGAGGTCGGAAACCACGCCCCGCCACGAGGCCATGTAGGTCGTCTGGATCAGCGGAGAAGTAAAGAAGGCGCGGACATCGGGAAAGCGCAGCGTGAAGCTATCCGTCACCGTGCGCTGCACCTGGAAGCCGGCACGCTCGATGAGCCGGCTGGCCGCCTCGATGGTCGGGCGCGCGCTGATCAGCTTGCCCAAGTCGCGCATATAGTCCCCCAGCTTGAGATCGCGCAGCGTGAGGTGATAGGTGTCAAGAAACTCACGCATCGCCGATTGGAGCGGCAGCGTCACCAGTAATTGGCCGCCCGGCCGCAGCAGCCGCCACATCGCGCCCAGCGCCGCCGTGCGGTCCGCGAAGCTCGCCAACCCCAGGTTGCAGGTGATAGTGTCAAAGGTCGCATCGGGCTGCCCGCTGGCGGTCACGTCCGCCGCGACGAAGGTGACGTTGCGCAGCCATTCCTCCGTCGCCTTCCGCCGTGCCATCACGATGGCATCTTCCCAGATGTCTATGCCCGCCAGATCACAATCCTGACCCAAGAAGCGGGCCAGTTCCAGCGTGGGATAGCCCGTGCCACAGCCGACATCGAGCACCTGCCATCCGGCCGTGCGCGGCAGGGTGAGGAAGACACTGAGGAGCAGCCGCCCAAACGGGACCGACCACCGCGGCACGATCACGGCATCATACAACTCCACAAAGCCAGGCTCGGCGATGTCATACTCAACGGTCAGATAGTCCGCGGTCTCCGCGCGCGCGCTGATCGCGAGCGCCGCTGGGCTGAGATCATCCCCCCGGCCAGAACTCTGGTGGCGCGGCAGTGGGGCGGGCAGATTGAAGGCGGGATCACGGGCGATGGCCAGATCGCGTAGCGCGCGCACATGCCCGGTATACCCACGGCGCGCGGAATCGGGATCCCAATCGCCCCAGTCGCTCGTATCGCGCCTTGGCATCCGCGGTGGATAGCTATCATCGAACCGCCCCATGCGCCCTCCTCACGCCCTCCCATTGGTTGCTCGCGTCGCGCTCCCTCTAGGCGCCCGTCGTCGTGCCGCCTGGGGTGTCGCGCCGCGCGACGGGCGCGCCGCCCGTGGAGGCCTTGCCCGGCGTCGTAGTGCCGGTGGCTTTGGGCGCGGTGGTGGGCGCCGGTGTCGGCGTCGGTGGCAACGTCACGGCGAAGTAAATGGTCTGAGCCAGATGGGCGTTTTGGGGATCATCACCGGTATCGTTATCCGGCAGATCCCAATAGAGCTTGGCCATACCCAGACCCGGCGCGGGATACACATTGGTGAAGTGGACGCGCAGATTCACTCCCGCGCCTTTGCCCTCCACCGTGGTCAGCGTCTCGCCATCAACGCGGCCCAACCCAACATCCACTCCCTGCAAGAACCAGCGGACCAGCACCTTATGGCGCTCGCCGTTGGGCAAGGGCCGAACATTCGCCACAATATTGATGGACGAGCCGGTGAGGAAATGAGTCGCTGGTCTGGTTGGACTATAGCGGCTATCCACCGCGAGCGAGGTGACGACTCCATAGACATATTTGGCATCCGGGCCAGGGGTGGCCGCGGGCGTCGCGGGCACTTTGGAGAAGTCGAAGCTGGGTGGCGTAAGTTGTGTTTTGACCGCGTTGGGAAAGAACCGGCTGATCTGCGCACGCCCGAAAAGACCGGCCAGGCCAAAGGCCGCCACACACACGAGCAGCACGCTCAGCACGCCGCTGACAATGCGCCAAGAGCTGGGGCGCACCTTCTTTTCCACCGTCGCCGGAATGTAGACTGGGCGCCGGATGCCCAACGCCCGCTCTTCTTCATCCGTCGCGGGGATGCCCGGCAGCGCGGGTAGTCCCGCTCCCGCGGCCACTGGGGCCATCGGCTCCCGCAGAGGGACAAGCGCGCGTTCCAGGTCCATCTCGTCGCCGTACATGCCCTCACGGCGTCGGTTGCGTCGGCTAGAGCGCGCGGGCATCTCATCCGCGTCATTGGCGCCCCAGCCCGTGCCCGAGCCGCGCCGACCACGCTGTGACGCGCCTGGCCCGGCCCCCGCACCCCAGCCCGTACCGCTCGAACGGCGGCGCGGCGCCTCCTCCTCGAAATCGGAGGGCGACTGGTTCCGCCACTGGCGCAGCGAAGAATAGGTGCCAGGAGCGGGTGCGCCGCATTCTGGGCACGGCCCTGAGCGCGGGCGGCGAGCACCACACTGGTCGCACTGCATGACGCCTCCTCCTGAACGGCTGATAGCATGGAGAGAGAGACCGGATCGCGCGGGCGGGGCAGCCACGCGCCGTATCGGATCACCGATCACACCACGGCACTTTGTCTATATGGGTGCCAACGCAGCATACACACCGCCCACGCGGAGGGTCAAGCTTGCGCGGCACACCTAGGAGCAATGGATAGCTCGGCGCACCGGCAGCGTCCAGCGGGTCGCGCCCACGGTTGAAGGTCGTGCCTGTGCGTGCTACCATACTCACCACCTACCGTATGTACCACCTGGCCCACCGGCCATGCGGCCGGGCACGACATCCACATCGCCTACCTCATCCGCGACGGAGGGAGCCATGCGGGAATCGCGACGACACTGGCTCGACGAGCAAGCCATCGAACGCCTAGCGCAGCATATCCCCTTCGAGACCGATCCGCGCACCAAGGCGGAGCTTATTGAGATGCTGCGCGGCATCGTCCTGCGTGTCGGCGGCGAGATTGACCGTGACATCTTCGGCTTCGAGGCGAGCCAATCCCTCCAGCGCCTTGGCCTCTGGCATCGCCTCGGCGGCGGCGAGGCGTGATGAGCGCGCCCAGCGCATGGCACTGGCGCATGGCACTGGCGCATGGCACTGGCGCATGGCACTGGCGCATGGGGCTGGCTCTGCCACTACGCTCACGCCTGCATGACCGCCTCCCCAATGAGCGCCTCCCCGCGCGGGCCGCCGCATGTCTGACGCTCTCTCTGCCCTCATCCGCCCAATCCCCAGCCGCCCGCGCCCCCAGAGAGCGAGATGGTGCCAGCAGCGCTGGTGCGATACACGAGCGCGCCGAGCGCGGCTGAGGCATCGGCATCGGGAAGCCAGCGCGCGGTATCGGCCAGGCGCCGTGCCGCGCGTGAAGTGGGCGCGAGCGGCGCGTCACCGATCACCACCAACCGCGGGTGGGCCGCCGCGAGCACCGTGCCCAGCGGGCCGGAGAGATCCAGCGTCTGCCCCGGCGCCAGCGCCACTTCCACCACATCCGCCGCGAGCGACTGACCAGAACCCGCCAGAGCATCCAGCGCGTAGGCATCGGCGCTGCCCAGAAAGAGCACGCGCAGCCCTGGCGTCTCTAGGCGGAGAATGGCATCAGCGCTGGCGGTCGTATCACCCTCACCTGGGGGGTAGAGTTGCTGTGGCGGGGAGAGCACACGGATCCGCGTCGTGGCATCGAGCGCGAGCGTGTCACCTTGGCGCACGCGCGCATGCCGCGCGCTGGTGCGGGTGAGCACGTCGAGCCACGCCAGGTAGTCTGGGCTGGGATGCGCCATGCCAGCATCCGCCGCCTGCGTGAAGGTGAAGTGGCTCGCGGCGTCCTGTAGCCCGCGCGCGTCGCCGGGCCGGGGATCGGTGAGGATAGCCAAGTCAATCGTGCGCTGCCAGAAGGGCAACCGCCCGGCGAGGGCCACCTCCAGCGCTGGCCCTGTGGGGCCGCCGTTGATCAGGACAGTTGTGCCGGAGGGCAGCCGCAGCAGCGCGGCCTCGCCTCCCGGACCCACGTCGAGGAAGTCCAATCGAGCCGCGTCGCCAGCCAGCGCGACGGGCACAGTGGCGCCGACCGCGCCCAGCGCCGCGAGCGCCAGCAGCCCCGCCAGCAGCCCGCGCCCCAGACGCACATGCCCGGTGCCATGCGCCACCGCCGTTGCGGGGGCAGGCACCGTTTGCGCGCGCAGTCGGCGGAGCCACGGCATGGCCCACCACTGCGCCCCCGCCAGCGCGGCATAATAGGCCCAGGCGAAGATGCCAGCGAGGTCAGGCACAGCCAGCGCGGCGAACGGCAGCGCGGCGCAGCCCGCGATGACCGTATCCATCAGCCAGAGGAGGGGCCAGACGATCCAGCTCAGAGCCAGCAGCGCGGTCCCAGCGACCGGCCCAGCGAGCAGCCCGACCAGCGCCAGCGCCCCGCCGAGCGCCATCAGTGGCGCGAGCAGCGGCACCGCCAGCAGATTCGCCAGTGGCGCCACCAGCGAGATCAGGTGGAAGGTGAGCACGAGGACAGGGAGCGTCGCGAGCTGCGCCGCCAGCGTGACCGCGATCAGTTCCACGGCGAGACCCACCCCAGCGACATGGCGCAGCGGACCGACCAACCCAGCCAGCCACCGCTGGATGGGTGGCACGAAGAGCGGCAGGCCGAGCGTCGCGAGCGTCGTCAGTTGGAAGCCAGCGTCATAGATCACCAGCGGCTCGATCACCGTCATGATGAAGGCGGCCAGCGCCAGCGCGGTGAAGACGTCGTAGCGTCGGCCCAGGGCGGGGGCCAGCACGAGCAACACGCCCATGATCGCCGCGCGCAACGCCGCCGGCCCACCGCCGCCCAGCGCGGCATAGAGCGCGACGGACCCTATCCCCAAGATGGTCTGGGAAGTGCGGCCCAAGGGGCGCGCGGCGGCGGAAGCCAACTCGGCCAGTACGGAGACCTTCAGCCCAGCGGGCACGACCAGGTGAATGGTGCCCGTGGTGGTGAAGAGCGCGAGCCGCGCGCGCAGCACAGGCGTCTTCAGGCCGAGCAGAATGCCGATCAGCAGTGCGGCCTCTGGCTCTGGCAGGGTGTGCTGGATGACCTGCGCCAAGCGCACCCGCAACGCGAAGAGCCGCTCTAACAGAGGATTGCCCCCGCCACGCGCGCGAATGCTGGCGCGGGCGCTGGGCATGCGCGCGACGACGCCGGGCGGCGTGTAGCCACTACCGAGAGGCTGGAGCGTGCCGGAGAGAGAGAGGGTGTCGCCGTAGGCGGGAGCAAACCAATCATCTGGCCCATAGACCGTGACCTCGACGCGCCCAGTTGCGGGCCGCCATGTCCGTCCCCCGTCGGCGCTGACCTGGCTGGCCTCCACCGTGAGCAGGCGCTTGCCATCGCGCAGGTCCGGCTCGGCGGCAACCATGCCGCGCAGCACGACCGCTGTGCCGAGCGCCAGCCGCCCCACCGAGCGCGCATCAGTGGTCGGATCACCCCCGGCGGCGCGCGCCGCACCGAGGAGCGCGCAGCAGCCGAGCACGCCCGTGGCGAGAAGGGAGCGCCGCCAGCGCATGGCGGCTGCGCCATGCTGGCTCACCAGCCAGGCACCCAGCCAAACACCCAGCCAGGCACCAGCCAGTAGTAGCCACACGGACATACCCAGCGCAGCTAGCGGCCCCGCGGCCCGCAGCGCGATGCCGGCCAGCCATGCCGCGACCATCGCCACCAGCGCGTAGCCCGCCAAGAGCGGGCGCGAGCCGGGCATAGGCACAGGAGCCAAGGAAGAAGCCGCCATACCGCCTCACCCTTCAGCGGCAGGCCCCACATTCCCCTGGCCCATCGCGGCCCACCGTCGGAGAAGAGTGTAGCAGAGTTTTCGCGGCTTGCAAGCCCGTCGTGTTCAGAGCCACGCGCGCGCATGCGCATGCGGGAATGTGGAGCAGGATGGACCGCCCGATGTTCCGCGAAGCTATTCCTAGCGGCGGGCGAGCGCATCGCCGATCAGATCTTCCTGGGCGCGGGGGCCGATGGCGCCGATCACGAGCGGGCGCATCGGGGGGAAGCGCTTCAGCAGCCCCAAAATCTGCTCCGTGGTGACGCTATCAATCGCTTCCTTCAGTTGCTGGATGGTCGTCAGGCGGCGCTCGTACCACCACGAGCGCGCCAGTGCCCCCATACGCGCCGCCGAACTCTCGCCGCGCATCACCAACTCGCTCTTCAGTTGTACCTTGGCGCGGGCCAGCTCATCCTCAGAGACGCCTTCCTCGCGCAGGCGCCGCAACTCCTCGACCATGACCAGCACCGTCTCGTGCGCCTTCTCCGGCGTCGTGCCCGCATAGAGATACTCAGCGCCATACGTGCCATTAGGGGCAAAGATGGAGGCCACGGAGTAGACCAGCCCGCGCTTCTCACGCACCTCACGGAAAAGCCGCGAGGTCATGCCGCCGCCGAAGATCTCGCTGACCAGCGAGGCGGCATAGTAATCCGCATCCCCAAAAGCGGGAAAGGGGAACGCCATGCCAATATGCTCTTGATTGCCCTCGTGCAACTCGATGCTAATGGCGTCAGCGGGGTGGGGTGTCTGCTCTGCTGAGGCCGACGCCTGACCCTGCCACCCACCCAAGCGTTCGCCCACCTGCGTGACGGCGGCTTCCCAGTCGAAGTTGCCGGCGATGGAGACCAGGGAGCCGCGTGGATGATAGCGTGCCTGCCAGAAAGCGCGCAGATCCCCCGGCGTCAGCGCCTCAACGCTCTCGCGCGTGCCCAGGGCACGGCGCCCCAGCGTGGTGCCCTTATAGAACTCCTCACGCACCAGATCGAAGATGCGACGCATCGGCTCGTCGTCGCGGCGGCGGATCTCCTGCAACTGGACGCTGCGCATCTGCGCAAACTCTTCTTCGGGGAAGGTCGGGTGCAGCAGCACATCCGCCAAGAGTTCCAGCGCGCGGTCGAAACGGTTGCTGACGATCTGCGCTGAATAGCGCGCGGTCTCGTTGCCAGCCTCGCCCCCCTTGCGCGCGCCGATGGCCTCGAAGTCCTCGGTAAGCTGGCGCACGGTGCGAGTGGTGGTGCCCTGGAACATCATCTCCGAGAGCAGATAGGTAAGCCCCAGTTTGCCCTCCGGCTCATCACGCAGACCGGCGGCGAGTTGCACGCCAAACGTGGTGGAGGCCAGGCTAGGCATGCGCTGCCCCACCATCTCCAGCCCGTTGGTGAAAGTGCGCATGAAGTAGTTCGGGGCCAACTCGTCCTGGGATGTATTCTTCGCGGTCGGTGTGCTCATGGCAAACGTCCTTCTTCGAAACCGGATGGTGAGCCGCGAACAGGCCAGCCCGACCCATCCGCCGCGCCCGACGCATCCGCCGCGTGCGCTCTGGTACGTCTCTAACCGTACCATTCGGCGCCCCCGCGGCGCAATTAGGACGCTTCAGCGCGCCAGTGCTCACCTAGCGTCCGCGCGGATCGCCAGCCTCAAGATCGCCAGCCTTCAGCGGATGTCCTGACGTGCCGCGAGAGGCGATGCCGTGGCAGGCCAGTTCACCGCCGCATCCGCCGAGCGCGCGAAAGACGAGCGCGCGAAAGACGAGCGCGCGAAAGACGAGCGCGCGAAAGAAGGCCCCCTTCCCGTGTGGAAAGGGGGCAATGGGCACACATGTGCCGCTCCGCACGCGCGCGGCGAGGGATGACCCTAGCGCGGCGAGTGGACGCTCACTTCTTTGACATCTTCCAGCGTGCCCTCGATGGTCTCCTCCGCGAGCGGCACGGTGAAGAGCGCCTCAAACTCCGGGCCATCCAGGCATTCCTGCTCGATGAGCTTCTCACTCATGAGCGTGAGCCGGGCACGGTGCTCGCTGAGGACGCGCTGCGCGGTCGCCTTGGCGCGCTGCACAATCTCACGCACCTCCTCGTCAATCTCGCGCGCCGTCTCCTCGCTGTAGTTGCGCTGCTCGGCGAAGTCGCGCCCCAGGAAGACCGCCTCCTCCTTATGACCCAGCGCGAGTGGGCCGATGCGCGAACTCATGCCGAATTCAGTCACCATCTTGCGCGCCATCGCCGTCACACGCTGGATGTCGTTCGAGGCGCCGGTCGTCACCTCACCGAAGGTCAGGTACTCCGCGACGTGGCCTCCCAGCGCGAACGCCAGGAAATCCTCGAACTGCGATCGGCTCCAGAGGAAGCGGTCGTCGCCACCCCCCAGGCGCGTGTAGCCCCCCATCTGGCCGCGCGCGACGATGGAGACCTTATGGACCGGGTCGCAGCCCGGCAGCGCCCGCGCTACCAGCGCGTGGCCAATCTCATGATAGGCCGTCACCGCCTTCTCATGCGCCGTAATGATGCGACTCTTGCGCTGCGGGCCAGCGATCACGCGGTCAATCGCCTCCTCCAACTCGGTCATCGCGATGCTGCTCTTGCCCCCGCGCGCGGCGAGGATCGCCGCCTCATTGAGCAGATTCTGCAGGTCGGCGCCGGAGAAGCCCGCCGTCTGCCTGGCTAATACCTCCAGCGCGATGACCGGATCCATTGGCTTGCCACGCGCGTGGACGTTGAGAATCTCCAAGCGCCCGCGCACATCCGGCTTGTCGAGAATGACCTGGCGGTCGAAGCGGCCAGGACGCAGCAGGGCGGGATCGAGCACGTCGGGCCGGTTCGTCGCGGCCATGACGATAACGTTGGTGTTGGAGTCAAACCCATCCATCTCGACGAGCATCTGGTTGAGGGTCTGCTCGCGTTCATCGTGAGAGCCACCGACACCCGCGCCGCGCTGGCGGCCCACGGCGTCAATCTCATCAACGAAGATGATGCACGGCGACGCCTTCTTGGCCTGCTCGAAGAGGTCGCGCACACGGCTGGCGCCGACGCCGACGAACATCTCGACAAACTCGGAGCCGCTGATGCTGAAGAAGGGCACGCCTGCCTCGCCGGCCACCGCGCGCGAGATAAGCGTCTTGCCGGTCCCCGGCGGGCCGACCAGCAGCACACCCTTGGGAATACGCGCGCCGAGCAAGGCAAACTTCTCCGGGTACTTCAGGAATTCGACGATCTCTTGTAGCTCTTGCTTGGCCTCTTCGACGCCCGCGACATCAGCGAACGTAACCGGCGATTTGCTGCCGGTGAACATGCGCGCCCGGCTCTTGCCGAATGACATCGCCTGGCTGTTGTTGCCCTGGAGCTGGCGGAGCAGAAAGAAGAGCAGGAGCGCCAGAATACCCAGAGGCAAGAGGGTCGCTAGTATGCTGCCGAAGATGGCTGTTGGTCCCTGCTTTTCGTAGGCGACATGGAGCAGCTTCGGGTCGGCGTAGTTGAGGCCGTTGTCGCGGGCCAGCGCATCATTGATGGAAAACCCCGCGCCAATGCCAGCTTGCTCACTATGCCCGCCCGCGCGCTGCAGCACGAGCATGTCAGAACTGACGGTGAGCGTATCCACTTGGTGGCGGGCAACATCACTTTTGGCGTCGGCCAACAGGGTGGAGAGATCCACGTCGCGCGGCTGGCTAGCTTGCTGTACAACTCCGTAGATGACGAGGAGCAGCGCCAGCCCTACCGCAATGGAGAGCACAAAACCGCTGCGCGTCAACCGGCGTTTGGTCATCATCCTTAGGCCTCCGCTAAACACATCTTCGCTAAACACATCACAAGACATCCGCATCAAACGACCGTGCGCGAGTGTTGGCAAGCTATAGCAATTGCCTCACATGGCGTGCTTCGCTGGATGTGGCATAACTTGCCGCTGGATGGAGGGTATAACATCGGAAGGGTCGACGGCTAACGAGTAGGAACATTACGTCGTCTCGACGCGCGGCCAATGGGGCAGCAGGAAGCGCATGCCGGCTCCCTGGCCGAGCAACGTCACCAGTACGACGCCATAGACAATACGCTCCAATAGCCCAGCTTGTGGCACCGCATCAGGCAGACTGAGCACAAGCGCCAGCGAGAGCGCGCCGCGCAGACCAGCGAGCAGCAAAAGCGGGCGCCAGCGGCGGTCCAGCGTGACCAAGCGGAAGAGTGGACGCCCCCGCGCATCCCCACGGCGCGCCTGGCGGGCGGCGACGGTGTCGTGGATGGTGACGAGCAGCCAGATCATCAGGGCGCGCCCCACGATGACCCCCACGACCGCCCACACAACGGCGAGCAGCGCGCCCGCAAAAGGCGTGGCGCCGATCTGCAAGCCCACCACGAGGAAGAGGAGCGAGTTGACGATGTATCCCACAAACTCCCAGACGGTATCCACCGCCTCGCGCCCGCGCTCGGTGATGCCCGTACGGCGGCCATAGGTGCTGAGGATCAGCCCAACACAGACAACGGCGAGCAGCCCAGAGGTGGCGAGCGTATCAGCGATGAGATAGATGCCATAGGCCGCGCCGAACGTGATCGCCGTCTCGATCAAGTGGTCATCCACCAGACGCAGGAAGCGTGCGACCACGAAGCCAGCCAGGATACCCAGCAGTGGCCCGCCAAAGAACAGCCAGAACACGTGGGGCGTGATGGCCCACGGTGACGCGCCGGAGAACGTATTCTGGATGCCCCGCGCGCTGAGCAACAATCCCAGCACAACGGTGTAGATGGCCACGCTGATGCCATCATTGAAGAGGCTCTCACCCTCAATAATCGCACGCAGCCGTGCGGGCATGCCAAGCTGGCGCAGCAACGCTACCACCGCCACCGGGTCGGTGGGCGAGACGATGGCGCCAAGCAGCAACGCGACAAGCCACGGCAGCCCCGCGCCGAAATGGAGCACGGCGGCGACCACACCCAGTGAGATCAGCACGCCCGGAACAGCCAGCAGCGCGATGGCGATCCAGTTCTTCGCCATGAGCATGGCATCGCTGCTCCACGCGCCCTCGAAGAGCAGCGCCGGGAGAAAGATAAAGAGGACGACGCTCGGTTCGAGCCGCAGCGTCGGCACGACGCGGAGAAAGCCCAACACCAAGCCAACGATCACCAGCGCCAGCGTATAGGGGAAGCGCAGGCGCTGCGCCACCAGCGCCGTGGTCAGCGCCAGCGCCAGCAGCGCCACCAGCAACTCAATCGCACTGGCGGTTGTCCCAGCCGCACGCGATAGGCTGAGCGCGGCGAGATTCCCGGCGGGATCCCAGATGCGCATCGCCTCTTCCCTTTCATATCAACCAGACGGCGACAATGGCCTGCCCCGCGCATGGCACGTCGGTTGGCGCGCGGGCGGTGGCCTCTGGCACGATGCCGAAAGAGATCCTAGGCGCGCGTGCGCTCGTGTCCGAGGTCGGGGCGGGCAACCGCCAGCCCCCAAAGCGCGGCGGGATGCGCCGACGTAAGCGCGGCGGCGGCGGCGGCGAGTGTGCTCCCGGTCGTGCTGACGTCATCAATGAGCAGGATGCGCTTGCCGCGCACCCTAGCCGCGGCGGCAGGCGCATTGGCCAGGCTGAAGGCGCCCGCGACATTCTCCCGACGCGCGCGACTGGAGAGATGCGTCTGCGGGGTGGTGGCACGCATCCGCACGAGCAGCCCAGCATCCAACGGCAGACGCAGCCGCGTGGCACATCGGCGCGCGAGCAGCAGCGATTGATTATAGCCCCGCTCGCGCTCGCGCGAACGATGGAGCGGCACGGGCACCACTACATCGGCGCGCAGCTCCATCCGGCGATAGGCCTCCGCGAGCAGATCACCAAGCGGCAGTGCCAGCCGCCGCTGTCGGCTATATTTGAGCGCATGCACGGCCATGCGCGTCGCCCCATTATAGTGCGCGGCGATGCGGATGCCATCGAGCGGGGGCGGGAAGCCTCCCCCCGCGCAGAAGGCGCAGGTGAGCGTGGCGGTGGCGATGGCGGGGAGCGCGGTGGTGGGGGATGAGGTGGAGGATGGGGCGGAGAGGGGTGGCGCGAGGGAGCGACCACAACGCGCGCAGAGCGGCGGCTCCAGTGGGCGCATGGTGGCCTGGCACATGGCGCAGAGAATGGCCCCCGTCGCGCCGCAGCCGACGCAGCGCGGCGGGAAGAGCAGATCGAGCAGCCGCTGTCCGGGCGGCACGAGGCTGGCCACGCTACAGCGACTTGATGCGGATCATCGCGTCGCCCTTATGCACCAGTTGGCCATTCTGGGCGACGATGGCGGTGACGGTGCCAGAAACCTCGGATTTGATCTCGTTGAAGACCTTCATCGCCTCGATGACGCAGACGATCTGGCCGGCCTGGACCGGCTCGCCTACCTGTGCCAGGGGTGGCGCGCTCGGCGAGGAGGCCACGTAAAAGACGCCGGTGAGCGGGGCGATGATCGCGACACCGGGATCCGGCGTGGAGGCTGGCCCCAGCGTCTCGCCGCCCGCCCGCCGTGTCCGCGCGGATCGCGGGCTGGCGCCACGTCCGCCACTGGTGGGCGCGATGGGGGGCGGCTCCAGGCGCCGACGCAACACGACGCGCGTGCCGCCCTCACTGATATCGAGCTCGCTGACCTCACTGTCTTCCAGCGCCTCCGCTAGGGCCTTCACGCGGCTGACCAGCGATTGGCGTTCTGTTGGTTGCCTCATCGTCATCGTCCTCACCTCGTCACGCTGCGCGGCTAGCCATTGTAGCGGCGCAGGACCAGCACGGCATTGTGGCCGCCGAAGCCCATCGAATTCGAGAGCGCCACCTTCACCTTGGCCT
>JADMIN010000500.1 GCA_015478575.1 Ktedonobacterales bacterium
CCAGGTGGCGATGACCAGGTGGCGATGACCAGGTGGCGATGACCAGGTGGCGATGGCCAGGTGATGACCACAAAGGGAGTGATGGCGTGAACGCATACGAGCAATTGGGAGCCATTCGATACCAGTTGGAACTCAACGGCGCCAATGAGGATACCATCGCGCTGGTAGATAAGTTTCTCAAGCGCGCGGAATCCGAGCGTGACAGCCAGACCTCGGTACCGCTGGTGATGATGGTGCGCCACCTGCTGCGGCAGAAAGAGGCGCTCGACGGCGACGCCATCTACAATGATCTTCAGGAGCTGATGGACAACAACGAGGCGCGCAAAACGCAAGACGACGATGTGCGTCCGGCCTACGAAGATTCCTCCCGCCAACCACGCCCAAAGAGCTATTACAAGGCGCTCAAAGAGCGCGAACGGGAGCGGAAATAGACGCGCCACGCCGGAGAAGACCACAAGAAGTCGGCGAGGCTGGCAGAGGGGGGCCGCTGGGAGAGACGCACTCGCAGCAGCCTCACTCTTCTCTAGAGCGTGGCACATCTCGAACGTGGCACACGGCCCGCGACACACGCGCGCTGCCACTTCTTGGTGGCACCTCCGTATACGCTATGAGGGCACCGCCTACATACAGGCGGACGGCCGGAACGAGCAATGAGCACACGGCGCCAAAACAACGCGGCGCCACGCAATGAGGAGCGCGACAATGAGGGCACAACGCCGACCACGCTGGTTCAAGCCTGATACTGGGCTGGCGATGCGCATGATCGTGACCATGTTCTTACTCGGCGCCGTCTACGTGATCTTCGGTACGGTGCTGTGGTATATCGGCATGCCAGTCTACTTCCTGGTGCTCTTGGCGCTGGTGATTGGCGGGGTCCAGTTCTTCTTCGCCGACAAGATCGCGCTCCTGTCAATGGGCGCGCGTGAGGTGGATGAGCGCGAGGCGCCGGATCTGCATAACGTGATCGGGCGTTTGGCGGCCCAGGCCAATCTGCCCAAGCCGCGTGTCGCCATCGTCAACAGCAGCATTCCGAACGCCTTTGCCACGGGCCGCGACGCCAAGCACGCCGTGGTGGCGGTCACCACCGGCATTTACGATCAGCTCAGTCCGCCTGAGCTTGAGGCGGTGTTGGCCCATGAGCTGACTCACATCATCAACCACGATATGCTGGTGATGACCATCGCGACCTTCTTCTCGATGGTCGCCTCGTTGCTAGTGCGCAACTTCCTCTGGGCGGGCATGTTCGGCGGCTATGGTGGCGGCTATGGCCGGCGGAATCAGGATGAAGAGGGCAGTTTCTTCCTCGCCGTGCTGGTCTCGATGGCCGTCTATGCCGTGAGCTTCCTGTTGATCCGCGCCCTCTCCCGCTACCGCGAGCTCGCGGCGGACCGTGGCTCCGCGCTCATCACCGGCGCGCCGGAGAATCTAGCCTCGGCGCTGATGCGCATCAGCGGGACGATCCAGAACGGACGTATTCCCGACCGGGACTTCCGCCAAGCGCAGACCGTCAACGCGCTCTTCATCGTGCCAGCGTTGCGCGGCGATACGCTGGCCACGCTCTTCTCGACCCACCCGTCGCTCGAAGAGCGCGTGGCCCAGTTACAAGCGATGCAGCGCCAGATGGAGCAGACACGCAACAGCTAGACGCCGACATACGTGAGCGCGCGACGGGGCGATGATCGCATGCCGCCGCGCGCGCTTCAGGGGCCTGGATACAAGAGGTGAGATGAGATGGGCATTTTTGATACGCTGTTCGGTCGCCAGAAGCCGGTGCCGGTCGGGCCGGAGCGGCTCTTCGCCATGTCCACCGCGCAGATCACGCTAGAGACCGAGCAGCACCTGACGCCCACCGGCAAGGCGGGTATCTGCTTCAAGAGTGTCGCCTCTGCCCCCTTCACCGAGATCCAGCACGACCTCGAGCAACTCTTGCAAATCAGCGCGCGCGACGACCAGATGACGATTCGCCCTTTTACGGACGAGTTGGCCTATCGCTGGTTCCTCTTCGAGTCGAAAGACTTCCAGGGACTGGTGACGACGCTCCATGTCGCCAGCCAGACGCTCATCGAGAAGGGCTACGATAGCCAGCTCCTCTTCGCGCTCTTCTCCTTCCGCACCGAGCGAAGCTCGTCGGTCTATTGGATCTATAACTACAAGCGCGGCCTCTTCTATCCTTTTGTGCCACAGTCCGGCAGCGATGATCCCCAACACCGGCGCGACAACGCCGAAGAGATGCGCCTCGCCACCGCCATCGGCAAAGAACTGCCGGTTGAGCAGGAGCTCGAACGCTGGTATCCCGTCTGGAACCTACCGCTCTAGTGTCTCGCGCATGGCGAGGTTCCTCGCGATCGCGGGTATGAAGACACGCTGATGGCGGGCGGGGCACATGCCCCACCCGCCATCACGTTACACCGCCGAAGTGCCGCCGCTTCCATGCTCGCGTCCACTGCTCGCTATGGCTCGCGCTCCGGGGGGGTATGGATGTGCGCCTCGGCTTCTTGCAGCAGGTGGTGGGCCTCAGCAAGCGTCATATCCGGCGCGGGGATGAGAATGTCCGAGGGCACGACCTCATCCACTGGCACCAGCGTCCCACGGTCGCGCAGGAGCGTGACGAGCTGGGTCAACGCCGTCTCGAAAGCGGCATGGTCGTCGCTATCCATCGCGTGGACGAGTTGGTCATCGAGCGCGTGAACGTGCTTCATGTGCTCATCATCTAGCCGGTACTGATTCTCGGTCATGTTGCGAATGATCATGCGCACCTCCCCTAGTTCGTCTGCGC
>JADMIN010000501.1 GCA_015478575.1 Ktedonobacterales bacterium
TCCATATTGCAGGCGCTATTCACCTCGATGATGCCCAGGCACGTATGCTGCTGGTGATCGGGGCAGAGACCGCAGTCGTGCGGGCAGCCATGTTGGATGGCCGTCGCGAACTCCAGCGGAATCGTGCCGGGTTTATTGAACTTGCTCGCCGAGGTATACGCTTTGGCGTCGCCATAGATCAGTCCCTCGAACTCACCATGCTCCGGGCAGCGCTTGCGCATATAGACCTTGTTGTCGCGCAGCAGGATCTTGGCGTCAATAACCCGTCGGCACTCCGGGCAGATACTGCGTGTCAACTCGTAGAAGATGTAATCAACATCCTGCTTCTTGCGGGCGGTGGCTGGCGGGATTACGCGCGGCGTCGTCATGGTCGCTCCTTTGTCTGATGTCGCATCAACCGCTGGATACGACACGGTAGAATGGCATGCGGGGCGAGGATTTTGTACGCCAAGAGTGGGCAAAGGCTATGCCTCGCGTACGCGGTCAGGGAGCACACCCCATGCCAGGCCAGCCTGGCGCCGTACGCGACGCTGACGGCCAACAGTGGGCTTCGCCGCATGCTCTTTCAAGCGAGATACACCCGTGCTACTATGATTGGATGGCGCGCCGTACGGCGCGCCAGCGAGGTGAGAGAAGTGAGGCGAGAGAGGAGTCGCGGCATGACAGAGAAGGTCAGCTATACACAGGAAGGTCCCATCGTCACGATTACGCTCAACCGGCCAGAGGTGCATAACTGCGTGGATGGCGAGACCGCCGCCGCGCTCTCTGCCGCCTGGACGCGCTTCCGCGATGACACCACCGCGCTGGTCGCCGTCTTCACCGGCGCGGGCCAGTCCTTTAGCTCTGGCGCGGACCTCACCGCCGCCCACACGCTTGGCCCGTGCGATGACCCCTTCGATGCCGCCTTCGTCTATGGCGGTCCGGGCTATCTTGGCTTTACGCGCCTCACCGATCTCTTCAAGCCCACGCTCGCCGCGATCGCTGGCTATTGCCTGGCTGGCGGGCTGGAGATGGCGGCGTGGTGCGACATCCGCATCGCCGCGAGTGATGCCCTCTTCGGCTGCGCCGAGCGCCGCTGGAACGTGCCTCTGGTGGATGGCGGCACACAACGACTGCCGCGTATTCTCGGCTGGGGGCGCGCGATGGATCTGATCCTCACGGGACGCACGATTGACGCGACGCAGGCGCTGGCCTGGGGTCTGGTGACCGAGGTGGTGGAGCGCGAGCATCTGCTGCCCCGCGCCCATGCGCTGGCCGCGCGGATCGCCGCCTATCCGCAGTCTTCCCTGCGCACCGATAAGCAGGCCGCGTTGCGCGGCTGGGGCTTGCCACTGGAAGAAGCCCTGCGCGTCGAATGCCAGCTCGGCATGTCATCGCTTCCAAACGCTGAGACCGCCGAGGGGCTGCGCCGCTTCCGCGAGCGCGACAAGCCAGACGGCGCCACCGAATGACCTTCCCTCCGCGCCGTGTCGTGGCGATAACGATCGGGCCGCCGCTACCCGGCGCGCTCGATCATCGTGCCGGCGCCTTCGTGGGTGAGCAGCTCGCGGATCAGCACGTGCGGCTCACGCCCATCCACGATATGGACGCGCCCGGTGGCCTCAAGGGCGCGCAGCGCCGCCTCGGCCTTGGGAATCATGCCGCCGTGGATGGTGCCATCCGCGAGCAAGCCGCGCACCTGGGCATCGGTGAGAACGGAGAGGAGCACCCCGCTGGCGTTGAGAATGCCAGGCACGTCACTGAGGTAGAGCAGCTTCGCCGCGCCCAGACCCCGCGCCAGATCCGCCGCCGCGTCATCCGCGTTGATATTGAGCACAGCGCCATCCTCGCCCAGGCCCAGGGGCGCGATCACGGGGATGAACCCCGCCGCGCCCAGCGCCTCCACGAGGCCGGGATCCACGCCGATGACGCTGCCGACAGAGCCGAGATCTGGCGCGAGTGGCCGCGCGCGCAGCAATGGCCCATCCACACCAGATAGACCAACCGCATGCCCGCCGAGCTGGTTCACCAGCCGCACCAACTCACCATTGACCTTGCCCACCAAGACCATGCGCACGACTTCCAGGGTCTCGGCATTCGTAACGCGCAGCCCCCGCTCAAAGCACCGCGGAATGCCCAGCCGCTCAAGCCACTCGTTGATCTCCGGTCCGCCGCCATGCACGAGCACGGGCCGCGCGCCCAGGCCACGCAGCCAGACGATATCTTCGAGCGCCGCGCGCTGATGCTCGCGCGTGCTGCCACCCAGTTTGATGACCAGCGTGCGCCCACGCAGCGCCTCGATGTAGGGTTGCGCCTCCTTGAGGACCTGCGCGATCACCTCATGGCGCTCCACCTGGCTGGCTGCCGCCATCTCGCCCACACTCGCCACCACACTCTCCGCCATCAGGGGTACACTCCTTCGAGTGGCAGGCCGCTCGTCTCCGGCAGCCCATACATCAGATTGGCACACTGGAGCGCCTGCCCCGCCGCGCCTTTGATGAGGTTATCCAGCGCGCTCACGACGATCAGCCGCCCACTCTCCGCGTCCACAACCGGGTACACGAAGCAGCGGTTCGAGCCAGCCGTCCATTTGGTGTGTGGCGGCTGCTCGGCCAGCCGCACGCACGGCTCGTCGGCATACGCGGCGGTATACGCGCCGGTCACGTCCTCCGCCGTCACGCCAGGGCGCAAGGGAGCATAGCAGGTGGCCAGGATGCCGCGGGTCATCGGCACCAGATGCGGCGTGAATGTCAGCCGTGGCGGCATGCCGCCAGCGAGCCGTTCGAG
>JADMIN010000502.1 GCA_015478575.1 Ktedonobacterales bacterium
GTTTTGCCGCATCCGCCGCGGTCAGGGTCACGGTCACGGCGGGGGCGGCAGTCCTCCGCCAGTCGTTGTGTGGATGTGTCGCACGCTGGGGCGCAGTGATGATTACTAGCCCATCCAACCAGCACGTCGCCGAGTTGCATGCGCTCCACGCGGCCAAAGGCCGCGACGCTTCAGGGCTGTTCCTCATCGAGGGACCGCACCTGCTAGAGGCCGCGCTCGACGCGCACGTGCTGCCGCGGCTGGTGCTCTTTGACCCTGATGCCTTGGGCGCCTCACCCGCTGGACGCCAGTTGCTCGAACGTATCGAGGAGGCACGCGCGGGTGGCATGGTGGCCTATGAGGCCGCCCCCCCCGCCATCGAGCGCGCCAGCGACACCAGAACGCCACAGGGCGTGGTGGCCGCGGTCGCCATGAGCGCGGTCGCGCCCGATACCGTTCGCGCGCGGCGCCGTGGGCGGGGGCGTTCGCTGCTCTTGGTGCTCGACGCGCTGGCCGATCCAGGCAACGTTGGCACGGTACTGCGGTCCGCGCTGGCCGCCGATGTGGATGAAGTCCTGCTTGGCCCTGACTGCGCCGATCCGCTCGCGCCAAAGGTGATGCGCGCGGGCAGCGGCGCGCAGTTCCACCTGCCGGTGCGCGCCGGATTCACCTGGGACGCCATCCGGCAACGGCTGGCGGGCACGCCAGCGACGCGGCAGGTGTTGCTGGCGGAGGCAGGAGCGCGGCGAGCGTATGACGCCTGCGACCTGACCCAGCGCACCGCGCTCATCATCGGCAATGAGGCGCATGGCCCCTCGTCGGCGGCGGCACATCTTGCCACTGAACGCATCACCATTCCCATGTGGAACCGCGTGGAATCGCTCAATGCGGCGGTAGCGGCAAGTGTGGTACTCTTTGAAGCGGCGCGACAGCGGCGCGTCGCCGAGGCGACACAGACGCGCGAGCGTCCTGGCAACCCCTTCTAGGGGGGCACGATGGCAGCGGCGCGCCGCTACCAATAGCCTGGGCCTAGCGGACCACAACATACCGCCTCTTTCACGCTTCCTCTCCCTTCGTAGGGACGAGAGCGGAAGAGCGGTCCATACATCTGAAGGCACCGACGGAGAGAGTAGGCGGCGCGAGCGAACAGGGAACCGGGATCGGCGACTGAAAATCCCGGTGCGCGAGACCCGACCGAAGTTCACTCCTGAGCCGGTGGCTGAAGCCCAGAGGGGAAACCCCGTGGGTGCGTAGGTCATCACGGAGGTCCACCGATAGCGGGGCACACGAGTGGAGCGCGGCCATGCTGGCCTCTCGCGCTCAACCTGGGTGGTACCACGGAGTTGTGCGGCAGCTTCGTCCCTGAGACGAAACTGCCGTTTTGTGTTATAGAGGCGCGGAGCGCCGTCCGCCCTCGTGGGCAGCTCCCCCGACGGGCATGACATGCGGACAGAAATGGAGGCGTGCAATGGCAACCGAGCGAACGGACCACGAGCGGCGGCTCGCCGCCTTACGCGAGCGGGCCAGCGCCGAGCTGGCCACCAGCGCCACCACCGAGGCGCTGGAAGAGTGGCGGGCGCGCTACCTGGGGCGCGAACGTGGGGAACTGACCGCCATCCTCAAGGACCTCGGCAAACTCCCCGGTGACCAGCGCAAGCAGGTAGGTCAGACAGCCAACCGGCTCAAGGCCGATCTGGAGCAGGCGCTGGAAGCGCGCCGCGCCGCGCTCCTGACGCGCGAGCGGGCAGAGGCGCTGGAGCGCGAGCGTCTGGATATCACGCTCCCTGGGCGTGCGTGGCCACGCGGCCACATCCATCCCCTCTCGCGGACCGTACGCGACATTGTCCGCGTGATGCGACCGATGGGCTTCCAACTCTACGATGGGCCAGAGGTTGAGACCGATTATTACAACTTCCAGGCGCTCAACATTCCCGCCGACCATCCCGCCCGTGATATGCAGGACACCTTCTGGATCGCGCCGGGGCAGATCCTGCTGCGCACCCAGACCTCCCCGATGCAGATTCACGTCATGGAGCGCATGCGCCCGCCGGTGCGCGCCGTTGTGCTCGGCAAAGTCTATCGCAACGAGGCGTTGGATGCCAGCCACGAGGCCATCTTCCACCAGATGGAAGGGTTGCTGATTGACGAGCACTGCACCATGAGCGATCTGCGTGGCGTTGTCGAGCGCTTCGCCCGCGAGATGTTCGGTGAGGATCGCAAGGTGCGCTTCCGTCCGAGCTACTTCCCCTTCACCGAGCCAAGTGCTGAGTTCGACATAGATTGCCTGATCTGCAAGGGCGCTGGCTGCCGTGTCTGCAAATATAGCGGTTGGCTGGAGATGGGTGGCTCTGGCATGGTGGATCCACGTGTCCTGCGCGGCGTGGGCTACGATCCCACCATCTATCGCGGCTTCGCCTTTGGGCTAGGCATCGAGCGCATCGCGATGCTGCGCTACGGTGGGGACGATATCCGGCTCTTCGCAAGCAATGATCTGCGCTTCCTGCGCCAGCTTGGCTAGGGCCGCGCAATTTAACCCCGCGGCTCCGATGGGACAAAGAGAACTGGAAGGGAGAGATGGCTATGCCCCTACGATTAGCCTTGCTTGGCTGCGGCAACGTCGGGCGCGCGCTGCTGGCGATGCTCGCCGCAAAGGAGGAGGCGCTGCGCACTCGCTATGACCTCACCCTGCGCATTACCGGGGGATTGACGCGCTCCGCTGGCGGCTGGATCGCGCCCGCTGGCATCAGCCCAGCCGTCCTCGC
>JADMIN010000503.1 GCA_015478575.1 Ktedonobacterales bacterium
GCATACCCCTGCGTTGGCGTTTACCGTGCATGGCCAGGTGGGCCAGAATCCCAATGCCTATAGCGCCCACCGCCTGCTCTTCCGTGAGGCGGATGGCACGCTCACGATGGGTAATACTGATAGCAACTTAGCGCTGGGGCGGGGGCATAGCCTGGGCATCCATGTCTTCCAGGACCAGGTGGCGGCGTTGCGGCATTTCAACGTGGCGCGCATCGAGACCTCGGCCAACGGCAACCACCACACACTCGCACGCGGCGGCACATCCGGTTTCTATACCTGGGCGCGGTTTGGGTTCAACGGTAAAATCGACTGGAACTACATCCGCAAGGATCTGCGCGGGGTGGGGATGGCGCAGCCCGCACGCGAGTTTCAACGCGCCAAAACAACCAACGATCTCTTACGCATGCCAGGCGGCGCAGCGGAATGGAAACGGGTGGGGGAATCCTTCCATGGCACGTTCGATTTGCATCCGGATTCCACGGCATCACACGTGTTGGCTGCCTATCTGCGCGAGAAGGGCATCCAGCCAGACGCGACGCTGGACACGACTACATTGCCCATCGATCACGCCTGGGAGACAAACCGTGTGGCGTCATCTGACACGGGACAGGGGGACGAACCGCCCGACCTCACCCCTGACGATGAAATGATCCTGGATCGCGTCTGGGCGGCGCTCACTGACGCAGACCATGCACATCGCTTTGTGGAACAACGCTGCATGGTCTGCGGGTGTGGGGAGCCGGAGAATGACCACGGGATGCCGTACCCCGTGCAATTGCCCGACGAATCAAACCGCCCATTTGCGCCACCCTGGCTGACCTTCTTCCTCCCCGCTGGCCTGAGTCAACAACTGGCATTGCCGGGGGGGGAGGATGTCCTCGATCTCCATGTCAGCCTGGCGTGCTTAACTGGCGATGCAACGGCGTGGGACGATCCGGCGCGTTTTGACCGCTTGCGGGACACGGTGCAACAGTGGGCGGCGGCGCAGGCTCCGCAGATGATCCGCATCAGTGGCGTGGGGCGTTTCAGGGGTGACGACGAGTCCTAGACGCTGTATGCCAGCGTGGATAGCCAGACGATTCAGGCGTTGCGCGCCGACCTTGTACAGGCGCTGGACACCGCTGGTTTCGCTATTAACACCACGTATGGCTATACCCCGCATATCACTCTGGCGTACCTGCCCCAAGGGACGCCCCTACCCGATGTGCGATTACCAAACATCGCGGCGACCCTCGATCATGTGTGGTGTTGCATTGGCGATCATCGCTACGCCTATCCGCTGGGCAAGTTGGCAACCGTGGATCGCGCCGCCCTTGCCATCGATGTGGCGCGGCGACTGAAAGCCGAACTTTTGTGCGCCGTGGAGTTGTGAGCCATGCCGCTGCACCCCTGGCAACTCGCCCCCGTGTTGTCCCCGCGCCTCTTTACCGCCGCGCATGCCGATCTCGTCCGGTATGCGCGGGCGCACCACGTCACCTGTGATCTGTTGGATGTACTCGCATGCGCGACGACGCTCGCACCCTTATCCTGGCGACCCATTTGGGAGCCATCATAGCCCGCGCCGAAACGCCGTTGCGCCGCCATCCGGGGCGCGTCATCCAGACGATGGCGACTCGCGTTGCTCTGCCGCGTTTCCTCGTGTGGCACAGCTACCTCGCGTCGCGCCGCCCGACCAAAGCCAGCCTGACGCAGGTTGCTCATCAGTTGCGGGGCCGCTACTTCCGGACGCTCGCCCGCGCCGCCCAGGCGCGCGGGTTGCCTTTGCCCACCAAGGATGGTGTCACGCCGCCCGCCAGTGCTTTACATGTCACCCGCGCGGCGGACGATGATCCCCTGCACTGGTGGGACCTGTTTGGCTGGGATAGTGGCCTCTACCCGCCCGATATCCTGACACCAGAGATGCTGGCGGACTTGCGCGCCCAGATCGTCGCCGATGTGCAGGAGACGCTGGCGTGGGATGACTGGCTGCAATCCGCCCTCTCGGATATGTCAGTGTTGCAAATTATGGAAGGTTCCTGGAACGGCCAGGCGGCGACCTTCGCCGGGCAAGAGGTGTTGGATGAGGCGGGCATCGCCGGAAACTTCAATGTGTCCGATCCGGTGATGGAGGACTATCTGCGCTCCCAGGCTGGCACATGGGTGCAGGGCATCAATGCCACGACACAGAAGCAACTGGCTGATGCGCTGTGGAGAGGGTTCCTGGGGGAGGATGGCATGCCGCCGCTCACGGGGGCCGCGCTGGGACGCTATATCCAGGGCGTCATGGATGCTTGGGATACGGGCCTGACGGGGATGAGCCGCTATCGGGCCAATATGATCGCCATCACCGAGACGGCGCGGGCGGAGACGTTTGGCCAGTTTGTGGCGATGATGCAGAGTGGCGTCAAAAACAAAGAGTGGATGACGACGGTGGGGGCGTGCGCGCTCTGCGTGACAAACCAGGAGCGAGGGCCAGTGCCCCTCATGCAGCCGTTCCCCTCCGGCCATCTTGCCCCGCCCGGCCATCCAATTTGCCGCTGCTCACTCGCTCCATCCACCGCCAACACGACCCTGGATGACTGGGCGTACACGTATAACGCCGATCAGATACAGGCGTTCATCGACTCCCCTTACGCGCAGTATTGGCCATATGGCAACCTGCCGGGTGCGAGCGCCGCCGAGGAGTTCCCCGCGCCCCTGCCGCCACCGAAACCTGCCGCGCAGAATTTTGGCTTGCTGGAATTCGCCGATCTGCCC
>JADMIN010000504.1 GCA_015478575.1 Ktedonobacterales bacterium
CTACGGTGATCTCCTCACGCGCGGGGATGAAGGAGAAGTCGGAGATGACCTCTTCGTGCGATTTGCCCCAGGCGTAGCTCTTGGTGGAGTCTTCGTGGTCGTTGAAGGAGACGCACGGGCTGATGATATCCAGCACCGCCGTGCCTCGGTGGCTGAGCGCCGCCTTGAGCAAGGCCTCCACCTGGCGTGGGTCGCCCGCGAAGGAACGTCCCACGAAGCCGCAATCGGCCACCACCGCTTCCAAGCAGAGATCAATCGGCGGCAATTCGTTCAGACCAGCGTACTTGAGTTGCTGGCCTTCGTCCGCGGTCGCCGAGAACTGGCCTTTGGTTAGGCCGTAGACACCGTTGTCCTCGATGATGTAGACGACGGGTACATTGCGGCGGACCATGTGCTTGAATTGGCCGATGCCAATGCTGCCGGTGTCGCCGTCGCCGCTGATGCCGATGGCCTTGAGGGTGTGGTTGGCCAGCAACGCCCCCGTTGCCTGGCTCGGCATGCGCCCGTGCAGACCGTTGAAGCCGTGCGACTGGCTGAGGAAATACGCGGGGGTCTTGCTGGAGCAGCCGATGCCGCTCAGCTTGATGAGGCGCGTGGGCCGTAGCGAGAGGTCATAGGCGACGGAGATGATGCGCGCCGAGATCGAGTCGTGACCACAGCCCTTGCAGAGGGTGGACTGGCGCCCCTTATAGTCAGCGCGCGTCAGGCCGATGAGATTCGCATCCTGAGCGGGCGGTTCTTGAACAGCCATGGTGTAGCGCTCCTGTTCGCTTACGTGTGTGGTGAGAGACTTCTCCGGCCTACGCGCCGGATGCGGTGCCCAGAATTGCGGTGCCCAGAATAGCGTGCGCGATCCACAAGCCGGTCAGCGGCATGCCATCGCAGTGGCTCACGGACGTGATCTTGCTGGCGTGGGCGGGGGCATCGGCCATGAGAATGCGGGCCATCTGCCCTTCAAAGTTATTCTCGATCACAAAGACGCGCGGATAGGCGGCGATGAACGCTTGGAACTCCGCGGTGGTCGGCAGGGCGCGCAGACGGAGATAGCTCGTCTTGACGCCGCGCTTGGCCAGCATGGCGCGCGCCTCGACGATGGCGGGGTCGGTCGAGCCATAGGCGATGAGGCCGATCTCGGCGCCAGCCACCTCATCCACGAGGGGTGGCGGAACGAGCGTGCGCGCGTGTTCGTGCTTGCGGTGCAGCCGCGTCAGATTGGCCTCCCATTCATCGGTGCGCTCGGTGTACTGCGCCTCCGCGTTGTGGCCGCTGCCACGGGTGAAATAGGCCGCGAGCGGATGATCGGTGCCGGGGAGTGTGCGGTAGGGAATGCCATCGCCGTCCACATCGGCATAGCGCTTGAAGCCGCCTAGCCGCTCCAGATCCTCCGCGCTCAGCACCTTGCCGCGGTCCATCGGCTGGTTGGGATAGTCGAATGGCTCGGTCATCCAGAGGTTCATGCCTAGGTCGAGGTCGCTGAGGACGAAGACGGGGGTCTGCAGGCGCTCGGCCAGATCGAAGGCGCGCCAGCCGAATTCGAAGCACTCCGCCATACTCCCAGGCAACAGCACGATCTGTTTGGTGTCGCCGTGGCCAAGATAGTAGACCTTCAGCACGTCGCCCTGTGAGACGCGCGTGGGCAGGCCGGTGCTCGGTCCCATGCGCTGGATATCCCAGATGACGCAGGGGATCTCGGCGAAGTTCGCCAGGCCAGCATACTCGGTCATCAGCGAGATACCCGGCCCAGAGGTCGAGGTCATGGCGCGGGCACCCGCCCAGCCCGCGCCGACGATCATGCCAATGGCCGCGATCTCGTCTTCGGCTTGCACGATGGCGTAACTGCGCGTACCGGCCTGCTGATCCACGCGCAGCTCGCGCGCGAATTCGGTGAGGGCGTCCACCAAGCTGGTGGATGGTGTGATGGGATACCATGCCGCGACGGTGAAGCCGCCAAAGACGGCGCCGAGCGCGCCGGCCTCGTTGCCGTTGAGCAGCAGCTTGCCCTCGGTCTTGTTCGCGCGCTGGACGCGGAAGGGATCGCGCTTGGTGATGTTTTGCCGCGTGTAGGCGATGGCGGCCTTGACGACACCGAAGTTGAGGTCTACTGGCTTGCGCTTGCCCTTGAAGTGGTGGAGCAATGCCTCCTCGATGGCCTCGATCTCGATATTGAGCAGTTCGGTGAGCGCGCCAACATACACCATATTGGCGACATATGGGCGCATTTTGACATCGTCCGTGGCCTCCTTGGCGAACGGCTGGACAGGAATGGTGTAATAGGTGATATCGCCGCGCTCTTCAGGGTGCTTCCATTCCGCTGGCAGGATGACCATGCCACCAGGGGCGACGCGCGTGATATCTTCGGCGAGGGTGGCGCGGTTCATCGCCACCATGATCTCCGTGCTGGCGCGGCGGGCGGTGAATCCCTCGTCGCTCAGGCGAATCTCGAACCAGGTGGGCAAGCCCTGAATATTCGAAGGAAAGATATTTTTGCCACTGACGGGGATGCCCATCTTGAAGAATGCCCGGAGCAGGCAGGAGTTGGCTGTCTGGCTGCCCGATCCGTTCACGGTCGCCGCTACCAGGCAGAAGTTGTTGACTCCCGCTGGGCTTTCCTGTACATCAGTCACCAGCGAACCCCGCTGTACGCTCGTGGTGCTCATTGAGGCTGTCTGCCTTTCTTTTCCGCCGCGCACACGGTGCGGCTCGTCTCTCTCTCGGCTCCGGCATCGGTGCGCGCG
>JADMIN010000505.1 GCA_015478575.1 Ktedonobacterales bacterium
ATCGTAGGCATGGGCATGCAGCAGATCATGCTCGTCAGCATGCGCCGCGATCAGGGCATAGGCGCGCGCGAAGGCCGCGTTCGCCGCCTGGAGCGCTGGGTCACGCGCTGGGTCCGGCGTCGCTGCCCGCTCATCGTGCTCTTGCTGCTCCGTGAAACGCGCGGGCTGGAGTCGCGCCCCCTCCATCGGCACCGCGCGCACCCGCACACCCGCCACCACGGAGCCGGGCGCGGCATAGAGCGTCACGACGTGCCCGCGTGCCGCCAGCCCCGCCGCCAGGTCCCGCAGCAGCGCCTGCGCGCCCCCCAGATCGGGCGGCGCGATGGGCGAGACCAGGGGCGCCAACAGCGCGATGCGCATCGCTCCAGCCTTTCCTCAGGTCGCGTCCCTCGCCGTGCGCTTCTCCCACGCCGTGGAGGCGATGGAGGCGCCGCCGTCCTCTCGCCCGCGGACGAGCGGTCATCCCCACTGGGGCTGGCCGTAGTCCCCCACGATGAACGAGGGCCGCAGCTTCCAGTCGAGCAAGCGCGATTTCCGCACGGTCAGCGCGACGACGTTGCCACGGCGCACGTCCGCCGAGAACATCTCATCGAAGACGAAGTTGCCTAGGCTATAGACGATGGGCTTGCCCTGGTAGATCTCGTAGGGCTGGACGACATGCGGGTGCGCGCCCACCACGAAATCGGCGCCCGCGTCAATGGCCAGCCGTGCCATCGCCTGTTGGTGCCCCGTCTCCTGGGGCTGATACTCGATGCCCCAGTGGGTAAAGACGATGAGGAAATCCACCCGCGGACGCAGCGCCAGGATATCCGCCCGCATCGCGGCGGGGTCCAGCCAAGCGTGGCCAGCGGTGGTCGTGGTCGCGGCGAAGCTGAAAGGATCAATCTCGCAATACGCGAGGAAGCCCACCGTTGTCTCGCGCACCGTCTTGATCACCGGCTGGCGCGCCTCAGCCAGCGTGCGCCCACCACCCAACGGCGTGATGCCATACTGGGGCAGATGCGCCAGCATATCGGTGAACGCCGCCTTGCCAAAGTCGCCGCTATGATTGTTCGCGACGGAGAGCACATCAAAACCGGTGGTGGCCAGCCGCGCGAAGCCCTTGGGGTCGCCGCGGAAGGTATAGGGTTTGTCAGGGACCGGCTGGCCCAGGGTCGAGACGACACACTCCAGATTGCCCACCGTCAGATCAAAGCCATGCAGGTAGTCCGCCGTGTAGGTGAACGGAAAGGCCGTGCTGGAGGCCAGGATCTGCTGGTTCACGCTACGGCCCAGCATGAGGTCGCCGGTGATGACGAGCGTGAGCGGGCGCGTATCCGGTGTGGCGGTAGGGTCCGGCGTCGGCGTCGGCGTGAGAGCCGTGGATGTGGGGGAGCCGCCCCGTGTGGTGGAGGCCGCCTGCCCACAGGCGGCGAGCCATCCCGCCAGGGGCAGCGCCGCCGCGCCCAGCCCGGCCCGCGCCAGCACCGCCCGCCGTGTCAGCAGTGGGCGCTGGGGATGTCGCGCGCGCGCCGTGTCGCCGACCGTCACATCGGCTGCCGTGTCCATGTCCCATCGCGCCTGTGCCTGCTGGTCGCTGTCTCGCTCCATGCCGCCCCCTCTCCGCTCCTCGTTTCGCGCTCGCCCATGCCTTCGCGCCCGTGGGCCTTGTCCCTTGCCAGAAAGGAGGGAGAGCATGCGCGTGTCTCTCCACGCCTCACCTCACCCGTTGGAGGAGATCTCCAGGTTCGTGCCATTGAGCGGGCGGGCATCTGGCCCCACCAGGAAGAGGAGGATGCGCGCCATCTCCTCCGGCGTCATACCCGCCTTCAGGTGCGGCGCCGCCTGCCGCAGCATCTCGGTATCCACCGCGCCGGGGCTGACCGCGACCACGCGAATGCCATAGGGGCGCCCTTCGACCGCCAGCGCCTCGCTCAGCCCGGCCACGCCAAACTTCGAGACGGTGTAGGCGCTATTGCCGGGGAACTTCTCCACCTTTGGCACGCCAGCCAGCGACGAGAAATTGACGATCACGCCGCCGCCTTGTGGCGTCATGCGGCGAAAGGCCTCGCGACAGCAGAGGAACGTGCCGCGCAAATTCACGCCCAGCACGGCATCCCACGTCGCGGTGGTCATCTCGGCGAAGGGCGCGCGTGCCACGGTTCCCGCCGCGTTCACTAGGATGCGCACCGGACCATGGGCTTCTTCCGCGCGGGCGAAGAGTGCCGCCACGCTGGCCTCGTCGGCCACATCCACCGCTAGCGCCAGCGCCCGCCCACCCGCCGCGGTGAGCGCGCGGGCATGTGTCGTGAGCGCCGCGACATCGCGGGACGCCAGCGCCACTGCCGCGCCTTCCGCCGCGAAGAGCGCCGCCGTCGCGCGCCCGATACCGCGACTGGCGCCGGTGATGATCGCCACCTGGCCCGCCAGCGCGCCACGCCGCGTGTCCGCCGCCTGTCCCGCATTCATGCCCATGCCCGCATTCATGCCCATGCGGCCATTATATCTCGCGCGATGGTGGTAGTGGAGCGTAGACCTTCCCGCCGCACCACCTGAGACACTGACCATGCGAGCGACAGATCACCTAGGGCGTGACCTTGCTTCGGAACCGCGCGTACTAAATACACAAGATCATCGCGGTTCCTTTTCGCGGGAGCTATTCAAGGAGGAAATCTCATGGTAAGTGCCCTACACCCCCTGCGTTCCGCCCGGCCCTTTGGGGCGCAAGCGCTGCTGGCATC
>JADMIN010000506.1 GCA_015478575.1 Ktedonobacterales bacterium
TTCTCCCTTGCGCTTCTCCCTTGCGCTTCTCCCTTGCGCTTCTCCCTTGCGCTTCCGCCAGCCAGCGCCGACCCGACGGAGCAGCGCGCCCTCCTCGATGCTGCGGAGAAGCGAGAGCAACGGGGCCAGCTAGCTGTTCGCTACATCAAACGCGCGGTGGGTCAGGGCGGCGGTTGAGCGAGATGCGCCACGCCGTGCGTTTAGAGCAGCGCGGCTAGGCCTTCCAGCAGGCGATCTATATCTCGTGGCGCGTTATACGCCTGGATGGAGACGCGGATGAGGCGCTGCCCCTGCCACTCCACGATGGGCACCTCGACGGCATAGTCTTCCCAGAGGCGGCGCCGCAGGTCCTCGCCCGTCATGTCCGCGCGCATGGGCAGCGGCATCGCGCACATCTGGCCCCACCAGTCGGGCGAATCTGGGCGGATCTGGGGCAGGCCGGTGAGCGCGCCGATGCGCTCGCGCGCCTGTGCGGCGAGCTGGTGGCAGGCCACGCGCACCCGTGGCCAAGTCGTGCTGTGCCTGGAAAGCGATGGCGGCGGGGACGCTCAGATACGCCGCTGGGTCATCCGTGCCTATCCAGCCAAAATAGTCCTGAAAGCGCGAGGCGCTGGCTGTGAGTGCGCGCCAGCCCCAACTGACCACCAGCGGCTGGAGCATCGCCTGCCGCTCTGGCCGCGCATAGAGGAAACCGGCCCCTTTCGGGGCGCTGAGCCATTTTATGGCTTTCTACAGAAACGACTCCCCCCGCTTGCGGTGGGGCTTCGCCGAGCTTGGGAGGTTGCTCGACGTCCCCACCGGAGCGGCGGTCGTGTAGGCCCTCAGAGAACCAGAATGAAGCAGAGGGACAATTATGCGACCAACCGCCCTTTTATCCTCCCCGCTGATGCACGCATGGGGCTTGGGCTGACGCAGCTAGAGAACGTAGGTAGTCTGAGCTGTCACGCAGTGGTATCCGCTTGACGCCATTGCGATTCCACGTCATTTCTGCGATGATCTGGGACAACAGAGATGGGGTTTCTGGTGACGTGTCTAACAGAGCGGAGGAGCGGTCGCGGATGTCAGATGGCACAGAAAAGGCGCTCACAACGCCCGTCCTGCCCACGTGGAAGCGCGGGGCGCAGCCAATCGCTGAGGCCGGACGCCATTACTTAGTGCGACCAGATACCGCGTATCTCAATCATGGGAGCTACGGAGCCCGTCCACGGCCTGTCTTCGCGGCGTACCAGCACTGGCAGCGCGAGCTCGAGGCTCAGCCGACCGAATTCCTGGCGCGGCGTTTGCCCGCTCTGCTGGCTGAGGCGCGTGCCACCCTGGCTGGCTATGTGGGAACCTCTCCCGATAATCTGGTCTTTGTCCCCAACGCCACGCACGGCATGAACATCATCGCGCGCTCGCTCGAACTCGCGCCGGGAGATGAAGTGCTTGGCACAGACCATGAGTATGGGGCGGTTGAGCGAACCTGGCGCTTCGTCTGCGAGCGACAAGGGGCGCGCTATCGGACACAGCCCATCTCCTTGCCTGTAACAAGCGCTGAGGCGATCATCGAGCAGCTCTGGCGGGGTGTGACCGAGCGCACCAGAATGATCGTTGTGAGCCACATCAGTTCGCCGACGGCGCTGGTGTTTCCCGTGGCTGAGATCGCGCGGCGCGCGGCGGCCCAGGGTATGCTCACGGCGGTGGACGGCGCCCATGCGCCGGGTCAGCTAGACCTCAACCTAGAGGCCATCGGAACGGACTTCTACGTAGGAAACGGGCATAAATGGCTGTCGAGCGCCGTTGGCGCGGGGTTTCTCTATGCCCGCCCCGACCGCCAGCATCTCCTCAAGCCGCTCGTGGTGAGCTGGGGCTGGGAGCCGCGCGAGCCCGGCCTCTCGCCGTTTCAGGACTACTTTGGCTGGATCGGCACCGACGACCCCGCCGCTTACCTGAGTATGCCAGCGGCCATCGCGTTTCAGCGCGCGCACGAGTGGTGGAAGGTACGTGCGGCTTGCCATGCGCTGGCTCGCCAGGCGCAGGCGCGGATTGAGTCGGTAACTGGCCTCTCTCCCATTAGTCCGGACGCGCCTGAGTGGTGGGCACAGATGTGTGTCGCGCCCCTACCGGTCAATAGGAACTTCTCCGCGAAGGAACTCCAGGCGCGGCTCTGGGACGAGTACCAGGTCGAGATTCCCATCGTGGAATGGCAGCGATACCGCTTCGCACGTCTCTCGATTCAGGCGTACAACTCGGTCGCTGACGTCGAGAGACTACTGGATGGCCTCAAACGGCTCCAATCATTCTCCCTCACCTGATGGTACCATAGACTATACTGGCGCATATTGTGGCTGCGAGCCTGGCTTTGCCTGCGATGGCGCATATTTCCCTCGAGCGCGGTCACCTATGCTATTGGAAAGACGGAGCATGGCATTGACACACCCGATCGTGTCCAGAGTCTGCTGGAAATTGGTGTCTCCAGTAGACTGGTGTCTAGGGTCGCTTAGGCCGTCTGCATGGTGACCTCCAGTGAGCTGATGGTGTTGGCGCCACTGCGTGTAGGCGGTCATGTCGAAGTAGCGGTGTCCGGTGGTCCAGTGCTCGTACGGTTCCTCACACAGGGCTTTGGGCGCGGTCTCAAGCACATCACTGCCTGCGCCTCCTCCTACGCGCTGATACTGCGCCATACCTTAGAGACTGTCTTGAAAGTTACGCAGCGGGGCTGGATCGGGCTGCAAGCGGC
>JADMIN010000003.1 GCA_015478575.1 Ktedonobacterales bacterium
GCCTGGCGCCAGTCGCGCTCCTCCCGGCTCCTATTTAATCGGAGGGCCGCTGAGCCAGTCATAACCGATCTCAGGATCATCATAGGGAACGCGCCCCTCCTCATCAGGATTGTAGGTGCAAGAGGTGACATAGAAGAGATGCGCGGGTACCTCACCAAGCACCTTGCAGCCGTGGGCCACGCCAGCGGGTATCTTGAGCAGGGTGGGCGGTACATCATCGCCCATCTGTAATTCCTGGGTCACACCGCGCGTCGAGGACATGGGGCGCAGGTCATGGAGGGCGACGCGCAGGCGCCCAAATGGCACGTACCACCAATCAATCTGCGTCTTATGGAGATGCCAGGCCTTGACGACGCCTGGAAACATCTTGGAGTGACTCCACTGGCCGAAGCCCTCGCCGAAGAAGGGATCGCTGACGCGAATGATTTCCTCGAACCAGCCACGGTCATCCGCGTGGCGCACCAGCGGCTGAACTACGACGCCTTCGATCTTCCCCATCCCCATCATTTCGCTCCTCGTATGCGCCTCATCTCGTGGCCGCCGCTCTGGGCCACGTCGGCGTGGCACGACGTGGCCACGTACATTGTGCTCCCGAATGCGCGCGAAGCAGACTAGGTTCAGGACTTATGCCCTACTTGTAGCTGACGGTGATGTTCTGATCGGTAGTTAGCAAGGGGGTAGTGTATCGCAGGCCTCCATCCGCCGACGTGAGCGGCGGATTCTCCGGTGAGGCGGACGCGAGCTTCGCGCCATTCGGCCCCAGGATGGTGAGATTCACCTGGGGGCGCGACCCCGCCTGATGCACGACCGTGAGGTCATAGGTATGCGTGCCATTCGCTTCCGTCACGGCGTTGGGCACGAGCCAGCGGAAGTGCTCCGTAAGGCTGCTGGGGCTGGCGCCGTTATCCGTACCGTCGCGGTCGCAGGCCCGGCAGCGCAGGTCAATACCGCCCGTATAGCCGAGGCCATTCGCGTCGGCGCAGCCCCAGACAGTGCGTCCCGGCTCTTGTGGCGGCGGCAAGGAAGAAGGGAACTGGCAATTATACGACTTGCCCAGGAGTTGCGCGGTTGGCGGCGTCATGACCAAGAGCACACCTTGGTAATACCACATATACATGCCACTCGCGTCGGAGTAGATCGGGCTATAGAGGTGTTTGACGTAGGGATAGGTATACGTGACGGTCATGTCGTGCGTGGCCGAGCCATCGGCATTGAGTGTGATGGTATCCTGGATCTGCTCTACGAGGTCGGCGTTGGCATAGGATGCGCCGGTATTGGCGTCCACCACTAGCAACTGATCGCCCTTGACGGCGGGAATGGTGTTGTCGGCGCGGAAGAGGTTGAGCAGCCCCTCGACCTGCGGATTGTTGAAGAAGATTTGTAGGTCGCGTGTGCCAATGGTATCGAGCGCCGCTTTGAGCACCTGACCTTGCAGCTTGGGGCCAGCGGTGGCGATGGTGCGCATCAATGTGCTGCCCAGCAGCGAGTCGAAGGTCTTCTTATCGCTCGTCTGGCTGGTGCCACCGGTGATGGTCTCTTGGCAACGCGGTTTATTGGCAAAGTTAGAATTTTGGCAGTAGGCGTAGAGGATATGGTAGTAGTGAATGGTGTCTTGGAGGTTGGCGGAGGTGATCTTGGTGCCATAGGCGGGCAGACTAATGCCGCCGATGATGTCGAGCAGTTTGCCGATGAGAGCGGGCGTGAAGGCAATCACGCCATCCACGCTCTGCCCCGTCTCGCGCTGGTAGTTCTGCTCGATGTAGCTCGACGAGGTGGCGAAGTCGGGGTCGAGGTTGGAGTCGCGCACACCAAAGTGGCTCGTGTCGTCGCTGAGCCAGGCGAAGCGTGACGGAATAACATTGCGGTAGCATCCCTGGCCAGCATCCTGGTAACCGCCATTGGGGCAATCGAGCGTGTAGATGTCCTTGAGACGGATGCCACCGAGCATACGCCCCTTGGAGAAGGTCAGCAGCGCATAGTTGCCCAGGAAGCCGCCGGTGGGCCGTAACTCGTCGCTATCTTGGTTGAAGAGCAGGTAGCGCGCGTCGTTGGTGAGGCCCAACAGCGCGGGTAGCGCCCCCGCCGCGTAATGCACGTAGGATAAGTACGTCGGCAGCTTGGGCGCGATGGCGTCGAGCTTGCCGAGAACGCGGATAGCGGAGCCTAAACCGATGGATCGCAGGTCGCTGTCGCTGACCAGCGCACGCTCGCGCAAGGCCTGGCTGACCAGCACGCCAGCGGTATCCACGTCGAAGGTCACGCGCTTGAGGTCGGTGAGGGTGAGGGTCGGTGCCTTGGGGGCAGCGACTCCGGAGGTATCCAGGCCGGTCAGCATGCCTTTCATGGCGGGAATGAGCACCTGGCCCGCGTCCACCCCATACTCACCCGCGCGCACCAGCAAGGTGGCCATGCGCAGCATATGCACCAGGCCGCTGGTCCTGCTGTTATCGGCCAACGCCGATGGGAAGGGTAGATCGCCCTGGAGGCGTACGAGGTCAGACTCGAGCGCCTGGAGCCGACCCTGCGTCTCGCTCAGGATCTCCGGCTGGGTGTAGCCACCCCCCTGGGCAATCGTCTGGAGGGCGTTGACCTGAGCTTTGGCATCTTTGGCCGCTGAGAGCATATCTAGGCCAAGCAGGACGCCTTGCGTGCCGACAAAGCCCAGCACCAAGCTGAGCACCGTCAGCGCCGTCAACACCGCCACTGGCAGCGAGCGCCTGCGCTTGACGCGCCGCGTTTGGCGCTTGCCGTGGCTCTTGGCGCGCGCGCCCCGCGCGTCCCAGCTCGGCAGCGCCTCAGAGGGCGCGGTGTCACCGCCGAAATCGCCGCCGAAATCTTCACGCGGATCGGACCAGCGCGGCGCGCGCTCGTCCTCTTGCCAGCGGCGGTCCGCGGCGCGCGAACGCTCCCGCTGGGCACCCGCTCGTGGTGCGACGTGAAAGCGATCGGAGACGACGGAACGCATCTGCGAGGAAAGCGCATGGATCTGCCCGGTGAAGTCGCGCCAGGTCGCGGCGGCCCATGTCCCTCGCCCACCACGCGACGACGCGGACCGCGAGACGGAAGGCGCTGGCCCCGCCGACCGAGATGATCTATATGATCGCTGCCGCCCCACTCGATGCTCCCTCCGCCCGCTCCACCACCGCCCGCGCCACCACCGCTATTGGGTGTCACATCGTCTCGCTCAAATCGCCCGCTAACACGCTACCGTCGGGTGCGAGCCGTGCCTTCCGCGTATTCGTCCAAGCGCCCTCAGTCTACTCCAAGTATACGCTACTTTGTATATGCTCCTTCTCCCTGGCGCAAAGCCGACCGTCATCGCATCAGGGCAGCACGTCAAGCCGTTCGCGGCTTCGTGGTGTCTGGTGGCAGCCGTGGCCGCGACCTCCTTGGCTCACCCCTTATAACTGACGGTGATGTTTTGGTCGGTGTTCAACAAGGGGGTAGTGTATCGCAGACCTCCATCCGCCGATGTGAGCGGCGGATTCTCCGGTGAGGCGGACGCAAGCTTCGTGCCATTCGGCCCCAGGATGGTGAGATTCACCTGGGGGTGCGACCCCGCCTGATGCACGACCGTGATGTTATACGTATGCGTGCCCTTCGCTTCCGTCATCGCGCTGGGCACGAGCCAGCGCAGGCGGATAGTCGTCGGCTGTGGCTGGGCACCGCTGTTCGTGCCATCCAGATTCCAGGCATTGCCATTGACATAGACCGGCCCGCAGCCCCACACGCTCCGGCCCGGCTCCTCCGCCGGATGCCCGTAGCGCCAGCCACAATTGGAGCCGCCATAGAGTTGCGCGGCGGGCGGCACCATCACCAGCAGCACGCCCGCGTATTGCCAGGGATTGATCTGCGTGCCAGGGGCATAGATCGAGCCATAGAGGTGCTGGCGCCAGGGATAGGTGTAGGTCAGTGTCATATTGTGGAAAGCGGAGCCATCGGCATTGAGTGTGATGGTGTCCTGGACTTGCTCTACGAGGTCGCCATTGGCGTAGGTCGCGCCGGTATTGGCGTCCACCACTAGCAACTGATCGCCCTTGACGGCGGGAATGGTGTTGTCGGCGCGGAAGAGGTTGAGCAGCCCCTCGACCTGCGGATTGTTGAAGAAGATTTGTAGGTCGCGTGTGCCAATGGTATCGAGCGCCGCTTTGAGCACCTGACCTTGCAGCTTGGGGCCAGCGGTGGCGATGGTGCGCATCAATGTGCTGCCCAGCAGCGAGTCGAAGGTCTTCTTATCGCTCGTCTGGCTGGTGCCACCGGTGATGGTCTCTTGGCAACGCGGTTTATTGGCAAAGTTAGAATTTTGGCAGTAGGCGTAGAGGATATGGTAGTAGTGAATGGTGTCTTGGAGGTTGGCGGAGGTGATCTTGGTGCCATAGGCGGGCAGACTAATGCCGCCGATGATGTCGAGCAGTTTGCCGATGAGAGCGGGCGTGAAGGCAATCACGCCATCCACGCTCTGCCCCGTCTCGCGCTGGTAGTTCTGCTCGATGTAGCTCGACGAGGTGGCGAAGTCGGGGTCGAGGTTGGAGTCGCGCACACCAAAGTGGCTCGTGTCGTCGCTGAGCCAGGCGAAGCGTGACGGAATAACATTGCGGTAGCATCCCTGGCCAGCATCCTGGTAACCGCCATTGGGGCAATCGAGCGTGTAGATGTCCTTGAGACGGATGCCACCGAGCATACGCCCCTTGGAGAAGGTCAGCAGCGCATAGTTGCCCAGGAAGCCGCCGGTGGGCCGTAACTCGTCGCTATCTTGGTTGAAGAGCAGGTAGCGCGCGTCGTTGGTGAGGCCCAACAGCGCGGGTAGCGCCCCCGCCGCGTAATGCACGTAGGATAAGTACGTCGGCAGCTTGGGCGCGATGGCGTCGAGCTTGCCGAGAACGCGGATAGCGGAGCCTAAACCGATGGATCGCAGGTCGCTGTCGCTGACCAGCGCACGCTCGCGCAAGGCCTGGCTGACCAGCACGCCAGCGGTATCCACGTCGAAGGTCACGCGCTTGAGGTCGGTG
The DNA here is from genome assembly GCA_015478575.1 of Ktedonobacterales bacterium. Classification (GTDB taxonomy): domain Bacteria; phylum Chloroflexota; class Ktedonobacteria; order Ktedonobacterales; family JADMIN01; genus JADMIN01. The sequence goes on from JADMIN010000003.1 coordinate 5,010, forward strand.
AGGGTGAGGGTCGGTGCCTTGGGGGCAGCGACTCCGGAGGTATCCAGGCCGGTCAGCATGCCTTTCATGGCGGGAATGAGCACCTGGCCCGCGTCCACCCCATACTCACCCGCGCGCACCAGCAAGGTGGCCATGCGCAGCATATGCACCAGGCCGCCGGTGGTGGTATTGCCTTCGAGTTGCGCGATGGGCAGATCGCTCTGGAGGCGTATGAGGTCGCTATCCAACGCTTGCATCCGGCTCTGCATCTCATCGAGCTTGGCGGGTTGGGTATACTCGCCCGCTTTGGCGATGGCCTGCATCGCGCTCACCTGCGCCCTGACATCCAGCGTCGCGGCCAGCATGTCAAGGCCGCGCAACATGCCTTGGGTGCCAAAGAAGCCAACGCAGAGGCTCAGGACAGTCAGCGCGACCAGAGCGGTCATCGGCAGCGGGCGCTTTGGCCCAGCCGGGCGCGCATGCACGCCGCCCTTACCTGGCCCACCGGTGCCCGCGCCGGGATAGCCCGCCGCTGGCAGCGCCTCAGAGGGCGCCGTATCGCCCGGCGGCACGTTCCAGCGCGGGGCGCGCGCCGCCGCTTGCCATTGCTGGTCTACCGCGCGCCGCGTCCGTTGTTGGCCGCGCCCGCGTGGCGTGAGGGGGATCTGGCCAGTGATGTCGTGGAGTCGCGCACGGACCTGTCCGGTCATGTCGCGCCAAGTCGCGGCAGCCCGATTCTTGCGCGCCGACCACTGAGAAGAGCCTGAAGCAGCCGGTCGCGTCGGCTTCGCGGGCCTCGATGTTTGCTGCCGTGTCACTGCGCCCTCCTTATATCCAAGCCACCTGCTGTTGCCATCGCCGCGGTGCTACGGTCCTACCCATATCAGTCAACGCGCGCGGCGTCCCAAACGCAACATACGAGCGTCGGTCTGTGGCACACGCCACAAAACGCGCTACCGCGCTGCCACACTACTTCTGGCCTCGCTACTTGCGTGCCAACTCGCTGAAGAGCGCCTCATATTGATCGGTGACGGCGTCCCAACTGTAGACGGTGGCGGCGCGATGCGCCGCTCGGCGGCGATACTCTTCAATACGCGCTGGCTGCACGATCACCTCACCGAGCACGCGCGCCAGATCGGCGGCGCCCTCCGCGCCACGGTAGGGAATGGCCGCGTCGCCGACCGTCTCTAGGTTGGCGGCCATGTCATTGACGATCACGCAGTTGCCAAAAGCCATCGCCTCCAACAGTGCGGGATGCGTGCCCCCAACCCCGCTGGCGAAGACGTAGGCACGCGCGTTCGCGCCCAGCTCGTGGTAGCCGTCGCCGAAGACGTAGCCGGTGAAGACGACGCCCGGCCCAGCATTCGCCTTGAGGCGCGTGATGTAGTCCGTGCTATAGGGCGCATCGCCCACGACGCAGAGCTGAAGGCCGGTCGCTGGTCCGCCGAGCGCCTGGTAGGCCGCGATCACCTCGTGCGCGTTGTTCTCTGGCACCAGCCGCCCCACCCAGAGCAGGTAGCCATCTGGACGCAGCTCGAAGCGCTGGAGCGCCTCGCCCGGCGGCAAGCGCGGCACATCCGAGCCATAGGGAATGAAGACCGACGGCTTCTGGAAATGTTCTTGGTAATAGTGCTCTACCACGTGCGAGTCGGCGATGATGGTCGTGGGCATGCGCGTGGCGGCGCGCTCGGCGAAGCGGAGGTAGCGTCGGGCAAAGCCGCCCCACTTGCCGCGCTGCCAGTCGGCGCCATCCACATTCACGATGGTCGGCTTGCCGACCAGGCGTGGAATGAACGCGAGCGGCGCGTTGCCGACGCCACAGATATAGACGACATCGTAGCGGCGCAACTCGCCATGCAGCATCGAGAGCAGTGTATGCGCGATTGTGTCGAAGTGCTTGCTCGGAATGGTCGGGAGCCTGACGAGCCGCACGCCTTTGTAGGTCTTGGCGCGCGATGTAATGTGGTGCGAGCGGCAATAGACCGTCACGCGATGGCCGCGCTCCACCAGCCGTACTGAGAGCTGTTCGACGCACGTCTCGAAGCCGCTGTAGCTGGCGGGGATGCCACGCGACCCCATCATGGCGATGCGGAGGGGGCGCGGGTGCGCCATGGGGGCGGCTGGCGTGGGGGTATCGGTCACGGTGGGCACGCCGTCTGAGCGTTCCTGTGCCATAAAACGGTCTTCCTCTCGGTGCTGGGGGCCGCTGGCCAGTGGCGCGCTGGCCTGGGGATGAACGGTGATCGCGCCGGTGCGCGCGAGCGGATGGTCTTCGAGCAGCCATTCCGCGCGTGCCGCCACGGGCAGGTGGCGCCGCGACGCGGCGTCGCGGCGTCGACGACGCGCGCGGATGGCGAAGAGCGCCGCGGTGACGAGCACCGCGCTCAGCACGAGGGCGCCGGCCCCGACCAGCGCTGGCATGGGCACGGCGACTACGCCAGCCCACATCTGTGGCCAGCGCTGTGGAGCAGAGAGTATGCGCGCGGCTTCTCCGCCTCTTGCCACAGCCACCATCCTCACCCCACCACTTCGCGTATCGGCCCGTTAGGGTATCGGCCCGTTGGAGCATCGGCTCCACCACTCCCAGGTCACGCCATTCTACTACATCGGCGCGCGGTCCCCTGGGTGGCTAGCCCCATCATCTTACAGCGGTATTATAGAGTACCGATGTGATACCGTTACAGGGCTAACGCCTAAGACGTTCTACATGCGGACTGGCCGCGCGCGTCTAGAAGAGGGGGCAGTATGCGGCGCATCGTGATCTTGCTCGTGCGGCGGCTCAAACGTGACCGCGCCTGGACGCTCGACCCGGCGATGTCTACCGGCGCGCTCCTGGCCATGCTCGGCTCTAGCCTGCGCAAGGCGCTCCGTGGGCGCGCGCGGCGCATCGGCTTCCGGCGCGCGCGGGGCGTCACGCTGATCGGCAAGCACGTCACTCTCCGTAATAAGCGCTACATCCGTGCCGGGCGCAACCTGATCGTTGAGGACTACGCCGAGATACAAGGGCTTTCGCGTCAGGGGATTACCTTTGGCGACCGGGTTTCGATCGGGCGCTTCGCCATGATCCGCCCGTCGGGCTACTATGGCGGTGAGCTTGGCGAGGGGTTGAGCGTGGGGGACCACTCGAATATCGGCGCGTACTGCTACATTGGCTGCGCCGGCTTCATCCGCATCGGCAGCAACGTGATGATGTCGCCACGTGTCAGCCTCTATGCCGAGAATCACAATTTCGCCGAGGTGACGCGACCGATGAAGGAGCAGGGCGTGACACGCGCGCCCATCGTGATCGAGGATGACTGCTGGATTGCCTCGCACTCCGTCATCCTGGCGGGTGTCACCATCGGGCGTGGCTCCATCATCGCCGCTGGCAGCGTCGTCACCAGGGATGTGCCCCCCTACTCGATAGTCGCTGGCTCGCCCGCGCGGGTGCTGCGCTCGCGGCTGGAGGCGCCCGCCAGCGCCAGCGCCCCGTACAGTGCTCCCACCAGCGCGGCCAATGGCACGGCGCCGACCACGGACGCGCCCATCCCCAGTTACGCGCCCGTCTGGCCGCCAGAGTCGGCATAAGCCAGCCTGGCGCGGAGTCTCTGGCCCGCGGGAGTACGCTACGCGAGCGGCGGGAGTGTGAGCGAGGCAAGGAGGAGCGATGACAGGCGGAGACGCGCGAACACCGCGCCCGGTACGGGTGCTCTTTCTGCATCCCAGCGATGAGTTGTATGGCTCCGATCAGGTGTTGCTGAATCTGGTGCGCGGGCTGGATCGCACCCGCTTCGAGCCACTGGTGGTGCTGGGCAATGACGTGGCCTACGAAGGGCGCTTGAGCAAGGAGCTGGCCGCCAGTGGTATCGCGTGTCGCCACATGTCGCTGGCCATCGCCCGCCGCAAGTATTTCACGCCCACGGGACTGTTCGGCTTCTGGCGTCGGCTGCGCGCTTCGACCCACGCCGTCGCTCAGCTCATCCGTGAGGAGCGCATTGACCTCATCCACTCGAATACGCTCGCCGTCTGGACCGGCGCGCTCGCCGCCGCCCAGACGCGCCGCCCGCATATCTGGCACGTCCACGAGTTGATCGAGCGCCCAGCGGTGTTGCGCTGGCGCATGCGCCGTTTCGTCCCCAGGCACGCCGCGCGTGTAATCAGCGTGGCCCAGGTGGGGTTGGATGACCTGCTCACTCCGCTGGAGGCGCGGGCCAAGGGCCTCGTGCTCTACAACGGCTTGGAGGGCGAGCGGTGGATGCGGGCCACCGGGCGTGAGCGCATCCGCGCGGAACTGGGCTGCTCGCCAGATGACGTGCTGGTGGGCATGGTCGCGCGCATCTCCAGCTTCAAGGCACCGGACCTCTTTGTCGCGGCGGCCTCGCACTTGGTGGCTGACCACCCGCGACTGCGCTGCTTTCTCGCGGGCGGCCCGGTTCCAGGTCAGACGGAGATGCTGGAGCGCGTGCGAGGGCTGATCGCCGCGTCGCCCGCGCCGGATCGCATTCGGCTGCTCGGCTTTCGCGACGACGCGCCCGACCTGATGGCCGCGCTGGACGTGCTGGTGCAGCCCTCACGCGACCCGGAGATGTGCAGCATGACCCTGCTGCAGGCGATGTTCGCTGGCAAGCCGGTCGTGGCGACGGATGTCGGCGGCAATAAGGAGTTGGTCCGCGATGGTGAGACGGGATCGCTGGTTCCGCGCGAGGATGTGGCGGCGCTGACCATCGCGCTGGGCACGCTGGTGGCGGATGGGGCGCGGCGCCAGGCAATGGGCCAGGCGGGGCGCGAGCGGGCGCTGGCGCACTTTACTCTCGACCGCCAGGTCCAGCGCTTCAACGCGATCCTAGAGGATGTCTCTCGCGCCAGCGCGGGCCAGTAGCAAGGGAGGAGATGCGCTATGGCGGCAGCACAGCCGGAGCGCGGAGTGTTTCTGCTGGATTGTGATAATACCCTGCTGGATAACGACGCGCTCAAGGCCGATCTGGCGCGGCGGCTGCGGGCGCTCTTGGGCGATACGCTGGCGGCGCGCTTCTGGCAGCGCTATGAGGAGGTCCGGCGCGAGGCCGACGGCGTGGATCTGCCATTGACATTCGCGGCCTTCCGCGCCGACTGCCCCGATGAGGCGCTGCTGGCGCACGTGCGGGCGACGGTTATGGACTACCCATTCGCTGAGCGACTCTATCCGGAGACGCTCGCGACGTTGGCCTACCTCACCAGCATCGGGACGCCAGTGATCCTCTCCGATGGCGATGCCTCCTACCAACCGCGCAAGATCGAGGGGAGCGGGCTGGCGGCAGCGGTGGCGGGACGGGTCGCCATCTATCTCCACAAAGAGGACCATCTCACGGAGGTGATGGCGCGCTGGCCAGCGCCCTTCTACGTGATGGTAGACGACAAACCGCGCATCCTCGCCACGCTGAAAGCACGCTATCCCGACCGCTTCGTGACGGTGCAGATCGTCCAGGGACACTACGCGCACGCAGGCGAGACGTTCGCGCCGCCGCCGGATGTGGCACTGCCCGGCATCGGCGACCTGCGCGGCTTTAGCAGCGAGCGGTTGCGGGGCTTTCTGCGTGTGTAGTCCGTCTGTGCCGGTCTCCCGTAGGCCACGCCGCCGCACCTCTTCCCCTGGCGAGGGGAAGACGGTGAGGTTCCCATCTGGGCGGGCGATAGCGTATGCTATAGCCACGTGCCTCAGCCGTGCCGTGCCGTGCGGGGTGTGGAACGCCGCTGGGGCACCCGTGACGGCACGAGACGACAGCACGAGACGACAGCAAAGAGACGACGGCGAGGTGCGGATCTATGGCGGCGGCACGTGAAGCGCCCATCACTGTGCGCAGGGCAGGCGAGGCTGACCGTGCCACCGCCCGCGGCCTCATTCCGCCGACCACCGCCCGTGGTCGCGCCAGCTTGACACTGTTAGATGCTGGCATCGGATTGCTCTGGGTCGCCTTCGAGACGGCGCCGGAGGGCGAGAAGCTGGTTGGGCTGCTGCTGGCCACCGCGCAGATGGGACCAGAGAGCGAGGAGCCGGTCGGTTACATCCAGGAGTTGTTGGTGCATCCCGCCTACCGCCGTCGCGGCGTCGCCATGCATCTGCTCGATGCCGCCGAGCGCTACTTCCTAACCGATCACGCCTTCGCGCTGGTCTCGCTCGTCACCTCGCCAGAGAATGACGCCGCGCTGCGCCTCTATCGCAGTCGTGGCTATACGACCCATGCGGTGCGGCTCTCCAAGCGCCGACCAGAGCCGCCCACGGAAGAGCCGCACGCCCTGGAATAACCGACCATCCATTGTGAGGAGCCGCAACGCATGCCCACCAGCCCCGTCAATCACTCTCCTTCGACCGCGTGGCCGATCGCTACGACGCCTCGCGTGGCTATCCCCCAGACGTTGCTGAGCGCATCGCCGAGGCGTTCCTGCGCGCGGGCCAGCTCGCCGCTGGCGGCAGCGTGCTGGAGATCGGCATCGGCACGGGGCGTATCGCCCTGCCACTGCTCGCGCGCGGCGTTCACGTGACCGGCGTGGATATCTCACAGCGCATGCTCGATCAGTTGCGCGGCAAGTACGATGCCTTGCGCGCGGATGCGGCGGGGACAGGGTTGGGCACGCTCACGGCGCGCGTCGCCGATATGACGGCCTTGCCCTTCCCGGATGGCGGCTTCGACGCCGTCATCGCTGTGCATGTGCTGCATCTCGTGCCGGAGTGGCGCCGCGCGCTCGATGAGGCATTGCGCGTCGTGCGCGCGGATGGCGCGCTGCTGCTTGGCCAGGATATCCACAATGGGTCGGATGCCTCGCGTGTCGGAGAGATTCAGGATCAGTGGCGCGCGATCCTGCGTGAGCTTGGCTACGGGGCGACTAACGTCGGCGCCACTGGCTTCGATGCTGTGCTGGCGGAGGTGCGCCAGCAGGGCTTGGCGGTGGAAGAAACGCTCGCCGCCACCTGGGAGACGACTTACACACCGCGCGTGGCGCTGGAGAGCATCACGACGCGCCTCTGGTCTGGCAGTTGGACGGTCCCCGATGACCTCTTCGCCGAATCCACCCATCGGCTTACCGCGTGGGCCGAGCGGCACTATGCGGGGACGCTCGATACGCCTCTGCGTGCCACGCACGCCTTCAAGCTCGCGCGCGTCGCCCCCAGCACCTGAACGCTCTTCTGACTGGGCGCTCTTCTGACTGGGCGCTCTTCTGGCTGCTTCCCGGTGCGGAGAGCGTGGGATGGGGGAACGCGGATGGGCCATGCGGCCTGCCGCTCACCTGGGAGGCGCAGGGGCGAGTGGTAGGGTAAACCAGAATGTTGACCCCAGGCCGGGGGTGCTTTCCACCCCGGCCTGGCCGCCGTGGCGCTCGATGATCTCGCGACTGATATAGAGGCCCAACCCCAGACCGATGCCAGAGCCGCTGAGGACTTCGACACCGGGGGCGCGGTGGAACCGCTCCCACACGCGCACCCGCTCCTCAGGCGGCAGGCCTGGCCCCTCGTCGCGCACACTGACGCGGGCTATCTGCCCCTCGACCCGCAGGCGGACGGCTACCGGCGCCTCCTCCAAGGAATACTTGAGGGCGTTGGTCAGATAATTCGTCACCACCTGCCCGATGCGGTCGGCATCGGCCACCAAGCCCACCGGTCGCTCAGACGCGGGGAAGTCGAGCGTTATGACGCGGTCGGCCTGGAGTAGGCGCTGCTCCTCCACCACCTCATGGATGATGGTGACGAGATCGCATGGCTCCAGGCGGAGGTCGAGTTTGCCGGACTGAATGCGCGACATATCGAGCATATCCGCTACGAGCCGCTCCTGACGGAGTATCTGGCGGTCGGTGCGGAGGATCAGGTCGCGCAGCCGGGCCAGCCGCTCCGCGAGCATGTCGCGTTCCGGTAGGGTGGCCAGCATGCGCTGGAGCTGGCGCCCGGCCAACTGGACATTGGCTTTGGCGCTGGTGAGGGGCGTGCGCAGCTCATGCCCAGCGATACCCATGAAGTCATTCATGCGCTGGTTGATCTCTTCTAGCACCAGCGCCGTGGCTTGCGCCGCCGCGCGCTCACGCACGAGGCGCTCCCGCTCGATCACCACAGCGGCCAGATTGGCAACCGCCTCAGCGAGGTGTTTTTCCTCAGTGGTAAAGTGGTGAGGTGCGCCCCCAAAATCGAGTGAGAGCAGCCCGATCACCTGACTGGCGATGCGCATAGGTGCCATCAGGCTGGTCGTCACGCCATAGGGGTTGGGCAACTCATCGTAGGGAGGCTCCGTCATGTCAATCATGAGCGCCTCACCCGCGACAAAGCGCGCGAGCAACTCAGGGTCGGCGCCCTCGCCAAAGCGCACCTGTTGCTGCTCCTGCTCGGCCCACCACGTGCGCTCCTGTTCTGGTGCGAGGCCGACGACGGCGACGGGGCGAAGCAACTGGGTCTCTGGCTCGATGGAAACGATGCCAACGCGCTGGCAGCCCAGCACGGTGCGAGTCAGCATGGCCAGTCGCGAGGCCATCGCTCGTTGCTCATCGCTCGCCCGGTCTCCATCCGCGGGGGCGGGGCTGGCAGCATCGGGGGCATCCCGCACCCACACCAGGGCATGGGCGATCGTTAACAGGGCATCTAGCACCTCGCGTGTGCGCCGCTCAACGCGCCGCTGGTCGGTCACATCCACGATGACCGAGACGCCGCCGGTGATGGCGCCGTGGTTATCGCGCAGGGGCGCGGCGGCGCTCAAGATCGTCTTGCGCTGGCCATCGAAGGTCTCGATGTCCATGTCCTCGCTGGCGGTTGTCTCGCCAGCCCGCAGAGCGCGGGAGAGCGCCCACTCCTCCGGCGCCACCAACTGCCCCGTCGCGGGCCACCAAGCGCGATATTGCTGGTACTGCTCCATCCCCGCCGCGATGGGTATGTGTTCGCCCCAGATCGCGGTGAGCGCCGCGTTCATGGCCAGCCCCTGCCCCTGCGCCCCCGCGATGGCCACGCCCACGGGTAGCACATCCAACACTCCACGCAGTTGGCGGCTGAGGGCCTCGGCCTCGGCGCGCGCGGTCTGCTCGCGCGCCAGGAGGTCCGCGTGCTCCGCCTCTGCCGCTTTGCGCGCTGTGATATCAAGCACCACTGCCACGAGATGGCCAGGTTCGCCAGTCGCCTCATCCGGGGGCGCGAGGGTAAGGTTGACCTCGACCCAGATCAGCGAGCCATCTTTGCGCACGTAGCGCTTTTCCCGCGTATATGAGGTGATCTCGCCCGTCACCAGGCGCTCGACGAGAACGAGATCGGTGGCAAGATCATCGGGAGAGGTGATCTCGCGGAAGGTCAGCGTCTCCAACTCGTCGGCCGCATAGCCCAGCATGTCACAGAGCCGCTGATTGGCGCGCACAAAGTGCCCATCGAGCGTGGCGAGCGCGATGCCTGAGGCGGCCTGCTCGAAAATCGCGCGGAACTGCCGCTCACTCTGCCGAAGTTGCCTCTCCACTCGCCGCCGGTCAGTTACGTCCTGGCAGACGGCCACGGCCCCCACCACTTGGCCACTGGCATCACGCAGCGGCGCACCCGTCATGCTGATGATGAGGTCGCGGCCATCGAACGTGCCCATGGTGACTTCCTCGGCGTGCGCGCTCGTGATGACCTCACCCTTGAGCGCGCGCGCGACGACCCAGGACTCTGGCGTCAACTCTTGGCCCATCATTCCACGCATGCGGAGGGCGTGAATGCGCTCGTGGAGTGGGCGCGCGCTGAACGCGCGCTCGGCCTCATCAGTCAAGCCCAAGAGCGCCCGCGCCGCCGCGTTCATGCGGGTGATGCGGCTCTCACGGTCGTAAACGAAGATGCCAGCGGTCATGGCCTCAAACAGCGCATCAAGCTCGTTTGCCCGCAGCGCCGCCTCGCGTTCGGAGCCAATCAAGGAGCCGGCCAGCGTCTCGGCGGTGCGCCGCGCACGCTCGACACGCCCCGCAACCACACTCATGGTGAGGCCAACCGCGAGCAGCAAGCCAAACTCGACGACCTCTTTGAGACTGCTCAGGCGCCAAGCGAACCGGGGTGGCAGCACCACGTAGTCAATCAGAAGGACGCCGAAGAGGGCCGCGAAGATGCTCGGTCCCGCGCCGAAAGTCAGGGCGATGACGAGAACGGCCAGAATCACGAGCACACCAGGGAAGGCGAACGCGGGGAAAATGCTAATGAGTAGGGTATCCACCAGCAGGGCGAGGCATTGGGCGATCACGACGGCCAGGTAGCCGATGCCGGGGTGCGCCCAGCGCGCTGGCAGCCACGCGGGCAGGAAGGTATTGCGCTGGAACCAGTGGCGCAGTGCGCGCAAACACCGTTCCAGCGGCGGGCGGGCGCGGGCGACATGGCGCTGGGCCAGCAGCCGCTGAAGCTGTGCCTCTCCCCACTCGATGCGCGGCCGTACCCGCGCCCAGGGTGGGACCGCGTCTGTGGCGGGCGCGGGCGATGGAGGATCGTCCTGTAGCTGTGAGGCTGTGGCTCGATCGGTATCGTGCTCGGTATTGGTCATGGTGGCTCCGATGGGCGTCCCTTACATACACCATACACCATAGGCCATACTGTAGCATGCGTCGCGCCGCTGATAGCAGAATATGTGCCGGATACCAACCACGCGGGAAACGTCTCATGCTCGCACATCTTCAGTAGCTCAAACGTTATGCGAACCGATCCGGCAAAATTGAGGAGAGCGGCTGGCTGGAGAAGATCCTATCGGGGGCCACCAAGCGCGCCCGCGCCTTGCGCACAGCGGGGAACGCGCACAGCGGGGAGGGCTGATGGCCTCGAGTTGACGGCCTCCAGCCGATCGCTTTCACATGTGGCGCAGTTCACGCGAGGAGATGGCGATCACCACCGCGATCAACAGCGCGCCCGCGCCCGCCAGGAAGGCGGCACCCGGACCAAACACCACCGTGAGCGCGCCGGCGCCGACCAGCGAGAGTGGCTGCGAGACGCCGCCCGCGAGGAACTGAATGCTGAAGACGCGCCCCTGGTATTCAGGAGCGATGCGCTGCTGCATGATGGTGATGAACATGGTGTCGGCCATCGCGAGGGTCAGCCCGATGCCCGCCATCGTGCCCGCCACCGCCAGCACCCGCCCTGACCCGGTGAGGGAGAACGCGAATGGCAACCCACCAGCGGAGCCAGCCAGAAGCGGCACCAGCACCAGTAGCACGGTATTGATGCCCCAGAGGCCTACGGCGATCTTGCCACGGCCACGCATGCGACCGAGCACGCTGGACCCCAGCCCGCCGATGATACCGCCGACACCGGTGGCGGCGAGGAGCAGGCCGAGCGTGATCGGACTGCGGGAGAGATTATGCGCCAGCACGATAAGCCCGACGTTGAGTGCGCCAGCGAAGCCAAGATTGCCGAAAACGGTGACGAGCATCGCGGCGCGCACCAGCGACGTCTGGCGCGCGTACCCAAAGCCCGCGCGGATCTCACTCCACATACTCGCGCGCCTGGGTGGCTCCACGGCGCTCCCCTCCGCTATCACGGCAGCCGAGGAGGAGGCCGCGCGCCGGGGTACGCGCATGCCAAAGAGGGCCAGTGCTGAGACGCCGAAGGAGGCGGCATCCACTAGGAAGGCGATGCTGGCTTGTGTCGCGGTGGCGAGACCGCCCAGCACCGGGCCGACGGTCAAGGTCAGAAACTGTAGCCCTTGCATGAGGCCGTTGCCGGCGGGCAGGTCACGCGCGTCTAGCGTCGCGGGGAGTAGCGCCCGCGATCCTGGCTGAAAGAGGCCGCTGCCCGCGCCTTCTAAGCCAGCGAAGAGCGCGACGAGCCAGAGCGGGGGCAGCCCCGCGAAGAGAGTGACCCCCAACACGCCCACCACCAGCGCGCGACCGAGATCGGCGCTGAGCATGATGACGCGCGGGGTCAGGCGGTCGGCCAGCGCCCCGCCGACCAACAGCAACAGCACGCGCGGAATGGTCGCCGCGGTGAGGATGAGCGCCATCTTGCTGGGATCCCCCGTGACGGCCAGCACCGTCCAGGGGAGCGCGAGACTATACGCTTGGTCACCAAGTACCGAGATGAGCTGGCCGGTGAAGAGCAGCGAGAAGTTGCGGTTACGCAAGGGCGTGAAGGCACCGCGCCGCGGCGGCGTGGCCACAGCGGGCGCGGCTGGCATCGTCTCAGCGGGCCTATCGAGCGGTTGCGTCATAGGGATACCTCCCGCGGGCATACAAGCACGCTCGCATGCCGTGGCTGAGCACGTGCCACGCGGCTGGGGAGCGGCCTGAACGATTTATCTGGCGCGCAGCGTCAGCTCGCCGACATTGACGTGAATGCCCAGGGTGCCGCCGCTCGCGCCGGGCTGAAGGGCGCCACTGGCCCGCTGGCGCACGAGTTGGCGCGTACGGGGATGGAGAACCCGGAGAGGTGGAGCCGCCCAACATCTACGCTCGCCTCCAGAGTGGCGGCGGTGCGTGCCGGAAGCTCGACGTTGGCCTGCCCGGCGGTAACGATGATGTCGAGTGAGGCGTCGGCGGCCAATGCGCCGTGAATCTCGGCGTTGCCCGCGGTGACGGTGAGCGTCGAGCCATCGGCAAAGGTGACGTCGTCTGCCGCCAGATTGCCAGCATGGGCAACCGCGCGCACCTGGCCCGTCACCTCGCGAATCCCCAGATTACCGGCGGCCAGGCGCAGATCCAACGCCGTATGGGTCGGCACGATGAACGCCAACTCGACCGTGATTCCCTCGCTCACCTCCGCTGGATACTCGACCTCCACCGTGATCGTGTCGCCCTCGCGCGCGGTATGAATTTGGATGCGCTCGAGGTCGTGCGCGCCGCCGAAGCCGAGGATGCCGTTCCGCGCCTTCTTGGTGACACGCAGACCTATCTGGCCGTCCGTGCCCGCCGCCACGGTGATGGCGCCGGCGCGGTTGCGCGCGATGAGCGTGGGAGTGGCGTCGGTGGTGAAGGTGTGTGTCTCGCTGGTGGTGCTGGTGGACATAGGATGCTCTCTTTCTCGTGAGCCGCTGGCAGAGAGGCCGACACGCGCAGCCGGAAGGGGCGCCAAGATGGCCGAGGCGGCCACGCGGGTGCCGGGCATGCCAGACGTATACCATGCCGACGCGAGATAGTCAATAGATATCTTAATTTTCATCACATGAACGTGAATAAAGTTAATGTTTGAGTGGCCCGTCCGGAGGAACACGTGTGGATGTCGCGCCGAGACCCGCCGAGACCGATCATCCCGAAACCGCACCGTTCATCCCACATGGTAGGGGAGAAGGCGCTCAGCGCACACCGCGGCGGGGCCAGGTTCCGCGTGGGCCGAAGAAACCAGCAACGCCTAGGGGTCTGCTTAATCAGCGTCAGCGTCCGTCTCGGCCTCAGCGTCCGTCTCAGCGTCAGCGTCGGTGCGCTCATCGGCGCTCTTCATGCCGCTCGCCGCGATGCCAAAGCGCGCACGCAAGGCCGCGCGCCAGTCGTTTGGATCAGCGGGGTCACCCGCCGCATCGCCGCCGATGGTCCAGATGCCCCCGTGACGCCGCTCTGGGCGCATCTCGGGGCGCATCTCGGGGCCGAGCGCGGCCCTGCCCTCCAATTGATCGAGGGCGAGCTGGGCCGCCTGGCGGACCTCGTGAACGGGATCACCGAGCAGCGGGCGCACCAGCGCCGCGGAGCCAGGCACCCGCAGCCGCCCAAGCGCGCGAATGGCGCCCGCGCGCTCCTCCGAGGCCAGCGCGGGCAGATAGGCATGGAGATCAGGCGCCAATCCCGTGAGGCCGAGGTCACTGGCGATGCGCATCACACGCGCGCGGTGGCCAGGATGACGCACCCGCGCCAACGCCTCGCGGAGCGCCTGCTCTTGCGCGAGGAGGTTGTCGGCAATGCCGGCCTCAGCCACAGCCGTCTCCACCGGCCGCGTGCGGGTACCGTCAACGTAGGGCAGCAGCCAGGGGGCCACATCGGGCGGCGGCTCGTCGGCGGGCTGGAGATGGAGTGCGACCGCCCACGCATAGTTGGCGGCGAGCCAACTGTAGAGCACGAGCGTCATCTCGGCGTCGCGCGCGGCGTAGGCCACCATCGCGGGGGTAAGCGGGCGACGCGCCCAATCGGCGCGCTGCAAGCTCTTATCCAGTCGAATGTTGCATGCGCGCAGGAGCATGGCTTGCAGGCCAGACTCGCGCGGGCCAAAGATCGAGCGGCTCACGGCCTCCAGGTCGAGCGTATAACGTGCCTCGAGGCCGCGCGTCGCCAGCATACGGGCATCAGCGCTAATGCCGTGGAAGAGCTTGAGGATGTCCGGAGCTTCTAGCGCGGCACGCAGCGGCGAGAGGTCAGGCAGCCGAAGCGTATCCACAACGGTGGAGTGCGTGTGGTCATCATCGGACGTGAATTGGAGCAGCGCCAAGCGATGCGCGAGATCAGTGGGGCGGCGTGGGCCGCGCGTCTGCACAAACTCCGCATCTATAGCGATCGTGCGGGCGGCGGCCAGATTAGCGGCCAACGCGCGCAGGTCATCGGGACGATCCACATAGTGGTGATGCTTCCAGCCCGGCGCCACGATTGGCGGCGCGCTCACACCACGAAACCCATCGTGGTCCGCGCCCTGGACTCTCGACATGCCGGCCCCTTTTCACCACCCGCGTTTTCTGGTCGCCAGTCTTTGCCACGCCCTGATCCGCGCCTGGGAGGCGCGCGAAGCGGTCGCGCGCGCGCGTGGCGTCGTTGGGTAGCTCGAACGCGCGAGGTCCTGGTACCATCGCGGTCGCGCGCGCGCGTGGCGTCGTTATCTTCCTCGGCTTCAGTATACGTACTCTGGCGCGCTGTTGCAAACCCCACTTGCCTGGGGGAGCCGGGGAGGCGCATGAAGAACCATGATGCTGGGAGGCCCTTTGGCCGCGCCGTGAATGGCCGCCGATGGGGCGTCCAGGGCGCCCGCAAGGTACTCTGGCGTCTGGTCAATACGATCCAGGCACCCGTTCGTTAGACCAGATAGGGGACCCTCCACCTCGCGCGGACGAACGGGGATGGGGAGACACTCGCCCGCGCACATCGGTGTCAGCGTGCCCCTGTGGCCCACGTCATTGACAGGGCGAGGCGAGGATGTTACACTCGCTCGGTATGCAGTGTGCTCGTGCCCGTCGCTCGTGAGCCTGGTGGGCACCCGCGGCATATGTGGGTGGGCGGGATGTTCGGTGGAGAAAGGGAGGCGCCGCGGTACATGACCAGTCATCAAATAGCTCATATGCCCTCTGGCGCGGAGGTGAGCGCTCGACGACGGGGGCGCGCTCGGCTCAGCTTGGCGCTGCCGCTGCTGCTCGTGCTCGTCGCGCTCGTCGCGATGCCGGGCATCGCGTTGGCCGGCGGTACACCGCCCTCCGTGAACCTAGCGGTAGATCCAGCGTCAGGCCCCGTCGGCGCGCAGGTGACCGTCAAGGGGAGCAGTTTCACGCCTGGAGATGCGATCCAGATCGGCTATGCCACGGGCAGTTGCGCCAACGGTGTCACGATCATCAGCGGCGCGACCGGCACCGCCACCAGCGGCGGCACGGTCAGCATCATCATTGTGTGGCCATCATCAGGAACGGGCAACTACATCATCTGCGCCAAGGATACGACCAACGGGCATACGTATCCATCGGCGAATCACTTCCAGGTCACCAGCGCCACGGCGCCAGCTATCGCGATCTCGTCACCGGTGCGATCAGGGCAGCCAGTGACCGTCACGGGGTCGAATTTCCTCGTACCAGGCGGCGGCACGGTCGAGATTCGCTACGGTCCGGGCAGTGGCAACGGCTGCGCGACCACCGCTGGCACCGCGACGCTCAACGCTGATGGCAGCTTTACCTTCACCTTTAACGCGCCCTTCGAAGCGAGCAGCACCCAGATCACCATCACCGCCGTCTATCCACAGGGATCGTGCGACGGCTCGTGGGTCTTGCGCGCGTCGAAGACGGTGACCGTGTTGGCGGCGACCGCCACCACGCCCTCACCAACGGTCAAGCCGACGGTGGCGCCAGGCGTGACGCCGGGCACGACGCCAGCTCCTGTGAGCATTGTCTTTCCGCCTACCTTCCCACCCACGCCCGCCGAGACCGTCGTCTATTGTCTCGTGGGCCTGCTGCTCTTGCTCTTGCTGCTGCTGCTGTTCCTGTTGCTGGCGCGGCGGCGTCGGAAGGATCAGCCGGTGATGATCCAGCAGAAGGATACGCCCGTGGTCAATTCGGGCCAAGGCGGGTCGCCGATGGTGCAATCTAGCATCTATGCGGAGAATCCACGCAACCAGCGGCGCACGCAGATCGCCGAAGAAGTGACGACCATCCAGGAGGAGCCGGTCAATCCGCCCAATCCGCCCGGTGGTGGCGGCCCAGCGCCGCGCTACGGTCCGGCGCTGGGCGGCGAGTAGCGCTCACGCCGGGCTAGCGGCTGGCATGCCGCGGTGATGAGGGCTGAGGTGATGATGGGGAGTGCGTTCCGCAATGGCGCGCTCCCCATCGCCGCGCCGCCGTTCGAGCGCGGACGACCCATCTACCGCGCGGTGGGCTGAGGCGGCCCGTTCGAACGGCGCGGGGAGGGTTGTGGTCAAGGCGGCCCTTCCTTCGTTGGAATATGAGGTAGGAGCGCGCGGGGCGGGGCTGGAGTGCTTGACGACCTCTTCGCGCCCGCATAAAATGTCGAGAAAGGCCGCGGCCGCGGCGACACCGCCGCCCCGCCAGCCCAAGAATTCGCGCCGTGCGCGCGCCTACCCGCGACGTGGCGGATCACTCTGCTGGGGATCTCTCTATGAGCCAGGAACTCCTGTCGCCCACGGCCTCACCGCCGCCGAGCGCGGCATCATCCATGACCAGCACGGCGGTGGCGCCGAGCGCGCGGCCAGCCTACGTGCCTGAGCCACCACCACCGCCATCCCGTGTGGCCCGCGCCATCAAGTGGCCGATCCGCAAGTTGCTCAAGGGCCTCTATCTGCTCACCGCCGCGGCGAGGAGCCACCGCGCCGTCTCCGTCGTGCTGCTGGTCATCATCCTGGGGCTGTTGGGCAGCGGCGTGGTCGTCTATCGCGCCACGCACCCCAGCGGCGACGTGGCTGGCCTTGGGCCGACAGCAACGGGCGGCCTCTATGGCGGCACGACGCCCTTCACGGTGGTCAATGCCGCGGCGCCACCGCTGCCCGCCAGTATGATTCAGTGGATGCATGGGCACAAATACTTCGATGCCCAGGAAGTCTGGAATACGTTCAGCGCGCGCGAGCAGCAAGCGCTCACCCAGAAGAAGATCACCGCAAGCACGCTGCAAGACAACTTCAATACGCTGAAGAGCCAGGGCTTCCAGTTCACCGAGTTTATCTATAGCGGCGGCTACCGCGCCCCTGATGGCACCTCCCACTACACCATCGAGGTGCTCTACGCGCGAGGGAATCAAGCGGGCCTGCAAACCTATTATTTCCTTCTTGACGCGGATGGGAAGATCGCCGCGTACGTCAATCTGACGCCCAGCTAGAACGCCCAGCTAGCGGCGCGGGCAGTGAGAGGGCAGCCACCCAACTTCCCAGAGAGGGTATCCCGCATGGCAGCATACGACAAGGTTGACCAATCCATTGACCGCTCGCTGGACGATTTGGGGCGGTTCCTGCGCCGCAAGTGGTGGCTGGTGGCGCTGGTGCTGGCGCTCGTCTGGTGGAGCTTCGCCAACATTGTGCCGCAACTCAGCACGCCCTCGCCTGGAGCCATCCTCGGCTTCATTCTCCAGGCGGGCACGGTGATCTTCTTTATTCTGATTCAGTTCGTGGCGCTCTTCTGGTTCCTGGGGCGCCCACGCATCTACTGGGTGATGCCAGGAGAGACGGGCACGGGCTTCGCCGACTACAAGGGCAACCCCGAAGTGCTAGAGAGCGCGCGGCGCATCGTCATCTTGCTCAGGGGCGTGCGCGGCTTCAAGGAGATGGGCGGCGAGATCAGCCGCGGACTGCTGCTGGTCGGGCCACCGGGCACGGGCAAGAGCTACCTGGCGCAGTGCATCAGCACTGAGGCGGGCGTGCCGTTCGCCTATGCCAGCGCCGCGAGCTTCAAGGCGATGTTCATTGGCATGGATGTGTTGATGATCAAGAATCTCTACCGCAAGGCGCGGCGGCTGGCGCGGGAGTATGGTGGCTGTATCCTCTTCATGGATGAGTTCGACGCCATCGGCATGGCGCGCGGGGGCCAGGGTGGCAACGTCGCGATGGGCGGCGGCATGATGGGGATGATGGGCAGCGGCAGCGGTGGCCTGAATGAACTGCTGATGCAGATGGACCCACCGCCGATTGATCATTCGTGGTGGAAGAAGGCGCTGCGCGTGATGGGGCTGTATCACGGGCGCAACCAGCGCGAGCCGGTGTTGACCATTGGCGCCACCAACATTCCCGACTCGCTCGATGCCGCACTGCTGCGGCCGGGCCGCTTCGACCGCAAGATCATCGTCGCACCGCCGAGTGACGCCAACCGCGGCGAGGTCATCGAATACTATCTGAGCAAAGTACGCCATGAGGAGACTATCTCGATTGCGAAGCTGGTCTCGGATATGATGGGCTATACGCCTGTGGCGATCAAGCACGTCATCAACGAGGCCGCCGTGCTGGCGCACTTTGACGGACGCAACATCATTACCTACAAGGACATCTGCGCGGCGCGCGAGACGCATGAGCATGGCATCCGCTATCCGCGCACCCTCTCGATGCTGGAGAAGCGCCGCTTGGCCTACCACGAGGCTGGCCATGCCATCGCCCAGGTCAAGCTGCTGCCACGCTTCCGCGTGACACACGCCACGATTGCCAAGCGGCTTGGCTCGACGGGTGAGGCGTTTGTCGCCTATAAGCCGATGGAGGAGATCGTCACCCAATCGGCGGAGGAGGTTTTCGCCGAGATCGAGACACTGCTGGCCAGTCGCGCCTCGGAGGAACTCTTCCTCCAGGCGCGACTCAATGGCGTGGGCGGCGACCTCCAACGGGCCACGCAGTTGGCGCTGCAATACGTAACGCACTGGGGCATGAGCGGCGCGTTCTTCTCGGCGATGGGGACCATCACGTCGAGCCTGGGCACCGGCCCGGAGCGCGTCTACACCGATCCCGGAGTGCGCGCCGAGGTCGAGTCGCTGCTGCGCCAGGCGTATACGGATGTGCGGGCGCTCTTAGAACGACATCGCGCCGCGGTGGTGGCGGTCGCTGAGGCGCTGCTGGCGCGCGAGGAACTCGAGAGCGATGAGATCCTCGAACTGATCGCGCAGGCTGAGGTGCCAGATCTGGATGCGATCGCCGCGACGGCGCTGGCCGCGGTGCCGCCGCTGGAGGCGGGAGCGGAGGGTGGCCTGAACGGGCACAAGCCAGAACGGGTGGTCGAGGGCGAGCTTGCCGATATGCCGCATGGGGCAGCGGGGCACGACCTCGTGTGATGCGGGGACACGGCGCGCGTACACGACACGGCGCGCGTACACCAACGATGACTGAGTGAGAT
>JADMIN010000507.1 GCA_015478575.1 Ktedonobacterales bacterium
TGGATTGCCGTGTCGTCGCGGTCTATCCCGGCGGCGACCATAGCATCTTCCTTGGCCAGGTCGAGGCGCTCGGCGCCAGTGAGCAGCCGCCGCTCCTCTACTATCGCGGCACCTATACCCACCTGGATCGCGAGTAACCGTGAGCATTCCCCGGGCCGGGCGAGCGCCCGACGACCTCATCGCCGTGCCCCCACCCCTGATCCCTGAATTCGCGCGCGCTGAGGAGCGCAGACACCTGTTGGCTACCCTGCATCTCGAGTTGCGCGCCTGCGCGCGCTGCGCCACGGCGGGCTACCTGGCTCACGCCAACGCCGTCGCTGGCACGAGGGGCCGCATCGGCGACCGCGTGATGCTGATCGGCCAGGCGCCGGGGCATCTCTCCGTCGAGCGCGGCCTGCCCTTCAGCGGACCCGGCGGCGGCGTGCTCGATCGCTGGCTGGTGCGAGCTGGCTACACCCCTGGCGCCCTCCATCGCGAGGTCTACATCGCCGCGCTCACCCGCTGCGACCCCGGCAAGAATCCCCGCGGTGGCGGCGACCGCAAGCCCTCGCCACCAGAGCTAGCGCTCTGCCGCCCATTCCTGCTGCGCGAACTGGAGCTGGTGCGTCCGCGGGCCATCCTCCTGGTCGGCGGCATGGCCATCGCCGCGTTCCTTGGCCCCGCCCGGCTGGAGGACGTCATCGGCACGACCACCCAGCGCAACGGCGTGCATCTGCTGCCGTTGCCCCACCCCTCAGGCGTGAGCCGCTGGCTGAACGATCCCGCGCATCAATCGCTGGTCGCTCACGCGCTGGAGTGGCTGGCCGAGTGGCGCCGCGCCTGGGCTGCCGCGGACGCCGTCCACCCCGCGAGATAAGCGCGCGCCGCCTCGCGTGAATGGAGGGGCGGCGCGCGGCAGGGGGCCACAGACCAAGGCCACGAGGGCTACCAGGGCACGTATGGAAACGACCGTGACCCCGTAGGCTAGATACCCAGCGGCCCTAGTCGGCGGCGGACGCTCGGCATCATTGCGCCTGCCCATGTTGGGCGTGCGGCGCCTGGCCAGACGCGCTAACGCTCAGGGCGAGGTAGATCAAGCCGACGAGCGGGAGGAGGACCGCAGGCATCCAGAACGAGGTGAACCAGGTGAAGAAGCCTGTGGCTAGGATCGCTGGATTCACGAAACCGAAGAGCAACACGCCAATGACGGCAAGCTGCGCGGCCAACGACAGAGGAGATTCGCCGACGTCTCCCCACCGCGCCGCATAGAGCACAATGCCCACGCTCAGCGCCCCAGCGAGCACAAACGCCCCATAGAGGGCCGCCATCGAGATGGCTCCATAGGTCGTGAGCACGAAGGCGACGGCAAATGTCGTCGTGACCACTCCCGATATGAAGAGCCGCTTACGATCTACATAATGGGCTATCAGGAATCCGATCCCCAGCCCGAGGATGCCGAGTCCGTGGCTGGGGTTGAGCGTCAGCGCGATCAGCGCGCTCATCACTCCGAGGCCGATGAGGAGAAGACTCTGCGAGCGTGCCTCGCTCATCTCCTCCAACTTACCGGCGGTTGTGGTGACATTGAGACCAGACATGGTGGGTACCGAACCTTCCTTGGAGATGCACAACGTTCTACAGATCACTGTAGAACGTGAATATTACAGAAGTATGCGCTCCGAAGAAATACCAAAAGATACCCATGCGTGAGGTTGTCCGCGTGAGGTCGAGCATGGAAAGAACTCGATGGCCGCGCTCCCTGCCTATCACCTCGCGCGCCATCCGAGTCCGCTGGACGACGAGCTTCCCCGCGATTGACGCGGGCACCGGCCTGCCTCTATGCTTAAGGGTAGCTTTTGTGTAGTGCCCCATTTTTCATAGCGTGCTACGTGAGAGGAGACGAGCGATGGCGGAGACGAGCGCGGTGCGCCAAGGACCCAAGCGCGTGCTGATCGTGATGGCGCACCCAGATGACGGCGAATTCTCCTGTGGCGGCACGATCGCGCGTTGGGCCGCGGAAGGCCACGATATCTCCTATTGCCTGGTTACCGATGGCCAGGTGGGCGACGCGGGCGACAACGAGATCACCAGCGAGCGGCTGGCGGAGAAGCGGCGCAAAGAAGCGCAGGACGCCGCGGACGCGCTCGGCGTGCGGCATCCCGTCATCTTCCTCCACCACTGGGACTCGCGTGTGCAGCACACGCTAGAGTTGCGCCGCGATATCGCGCGTGTGGTGCGCCAGGTGCGCCCAGAGATCGTGATCTGCCAGGACCCCACCCGCTATTGGAGCGGCCAGGGCTACATCAATCACCCCGATCACCGCATCGCGGGCGAAGCGACATTAGCGGCGATCATGCCCGTCGCCGGGACGCGCCTCGCCTTCCCCGAGCTCGCGGAGGAGGGCCTGGCACCGCACGAGGTGAGCGAGGTCTACATCACCGGGGCCGAGAGCGCCGACCGCTGGGTGGATATTGGTGCCTCACTGCCCACCAAGATCGCGGCGCTACGCGCCCATGTCAGCCAGCTCAAAGACTGGGATCCCACCGAGCCAGTAACGCACTGGGCGCGCGAGAACGCCACGGTGGCCCGCAAGTATGGGCACGAGATGGAGTTCGCCGAGGGCTTCAAGTATATCAAGCGACAGTAGCCGTCTGGCGGCCTGGTGACGACGAGCGCCCTAGGCACGCGCTCTAGGCACGCGCCCATAGCCGCACGCGCGCCC
>JADMIN010000508.1 GCA_015478575.1 Ktedonobacterales bacterium
CCGCCGCTGGATGCGCCGCCGCTGGATGCGCCGCCGCTGGATGCGCCGCCGCTGGGTGCGCCGCTCGCGTCGCGTTGCACCAGTTCCAGCAGGACACCACTCGTGCCCTGTGGGTGGAGGAAGATGCCACGTCCCTCGGCCGTCGGGCGTGGCGCGTCATCGAGCACCCGCGCGCCGCTAGCGCGCAGTTCGCCGAGGGCGCGATCAATGTCCGGCACCTCCAGACAGATATGGTGCAGACCCTGCCCACGCTTCTCCAGAAAACGCGCGATACCGGTCGTAGGATCGCTCGGCTCTAGGAGCTCGATCTCACTTCCGCCTGGCCCACCGAGCGGCAGAAAGGCGATCTTGACCCCCTCGCGCGGAAAATCAAGTACCCGCGAGGGCGTGATGCCGAGCATATCACGATAGAAGCTGAGCGCGGCGTCGAGGTCCGCGACGACAATGGCGACGTGATCTATGCGGGTGATGCCTTCGGTCAGCATACCGGTGACTCGTCTCTTTCGCTCTTGCGAGCATGTCGTGGTATTCGCCGCTGATGGTACGCCGCCAAGGCGGCAGGCGTCAAGCCGCGCGGGCAGTGTGTCCGGGCGGCGGGTGGGAACGATGACGGCCAACATGCGTGTAGAGGAGGATATCGAACGGGTGGCCGCGTGGAGTTCGTGTGGGGGTGGGCGCTAGAGAGCCACAACGCATGGCTGACGAGCACGCATACTCCCATATCGTCTTCACCGTAACGCGCGGCAAGCTCGTTTTCCTCAATGAAAAGGTTGACGCCGCGTTCAAGCGTCTCGTGAACGAGATCGCGTGTGAAAAGCAGTGCTCCCTGGTCGAGCTAGAAACGATGCCCAACCACGCGCATCCGCTGCTGGAGAAAGCGCCTGGCAGCAGGTACGCGACGATGGCTCGCTGCTCGGCGAGGGGCGGAAGTGGCACATACACAGCGCTGATTTGGCTAGCATTGGCATGAGGCAACTTTGTGCCGTACGCTTGGGCGTTCGTTAGGTGGGTGAATGCCGGTGACACCAGCAAATAGGCGAGATATGCGCCTTCCAAGCCATCACGGTCGCGGCGCGGAAAATCTGTCCATGTCTGGCTCTAGATGGCCGGTTTAGAAGACCGCACTTTCTCAGCTTACCTCGTAGCTCTTGAGGAGCAGCGGCTGCGCCCGCTCGAAGTCGGCCATATGCCGAATGGTGATTTCCAGGTTGCCGGGCGCTAGGTGCCCAATGTTCGTTACATCGCGCGTGAAGAGTGGCTCCAGCGTGATGTTCCGTGGGTCTACTTTCACATAGATGATCAGCACATTTGTCCTGGGATAGGCCACCACGCAGGCGAAGTTGTGCAGGCGGCGAAACGCGAAGTAGTAGTTGAGCACCTTCTCCTGCACATCATCTCCCAACGCCAGCAGAAAGGCTCGCAGCGCCTCGAAGATGTCGCGCAGCGCGGGGCTAGTAGCATCGAGTTGCGTCTGGGCGGTACGGGTCGCCCGCTCGCCCATCGCGGCCCTGCCTCCACCGTTGGTAGTCGCGGCGTTATGGGTCTCCTCCTCTTCGATAGGCTGGGCGATAGTCGCGTTGGTAAGCTCCAGCAGCAGTAGGTCATCGCCATAGCGCCGGTAGCGGATCAGTTCGATGTTGCGGTGTATCTGCTGGATGGCGTACTCGTCATAGCGGGTGAAGTCAGCGGCAATGCAGAGTAGCCGAGGATAGCGCCAGTCAATCGCGTCAGCGGCCTCGTGGCCATAGCGCTCCATGACCATCAGCTTGAACTCGGCCTTGTGATCGAGGAGCCAATCGAGATAAAAAAGGCCTTGATTGATGACGTTCTCGTTGATGGCGCGCTTATATTCGAGAATGGCAGGGGCGGCGTTCTCATCTATGCCGAGGGTGTCTATCCGACCACCATGCGCCCGGCCGGTGGAGTATTCCGAGGCGAGGAAGCGCACGCCGAGCAGTGTCTCCAGATTGTGCTCGATCAGCGTCTGGAGCGTCTTCTCGATGGCAACAGAGGTGCCGGCAACTCTCGCGCGCCCTCGCCCCCCACGCGAAACAGCTTGATATCGCTCATACGCTCACCCCCTCCCCCGCCGCCTCCCGCACCTTCTCGATGTGCGCACCACTGCTGACAATCAGCGTGTCTATCGTGTCTGTCTCGCCATCTTGGTGAGCACCCAGATTGAGGTCAGCGATGCCCCAGAGAAAGCTGACGCGCTCACTCCATTGCCCCATGCCCTAGTGCCTCCCCTTCCGCTCGACACACTCACCTGCCACACGCAGTGTAACAGATCAGGCGGCGTGCCCGGTATGCGCCGACCCACATAGCCGCGGTGGGCCAGGCAAGCCGCGCGCGCCTGCCGCGCCGTGAGCACGCGAGCATACATAATGCGGGGCGAAAGGAGCACGCGCCATGAGCCATACCATCCAACTGCCCGATGAGGTCTACGAGGCCATTGCCGCCTACGCCGCCCAGCATGGCCAGACGCCAGAGACCGCGATCCAAGCCTGGGCGACCACCATCCGCGCCACGCTTGTCGAGGGCGCGCCCACCACCAGCCAAGACGCCACAACTGATCCAGTCAACCACCCCGCGTATGATCCCTGGGCGGGCTTCCGGGCGCGACCACCGCCCTCACCCCAGACAGCATCGAGCGCCACGACGCCTCCTTAGCGGAGGAGTACACGCGGAGCCATGAGC
>JADMIN010000509.1 GCA_015478575.1 Ktedonobacterales bacterium
CCGTCGAACGGAGCCATCAACTGGGCGCGCTCGAAGTCGGTCAGCGGCGGCGCGCCGGCCCGAGAGATCGTAGCCGCAACTGGTGCAGAAGCGATGCTGGGGACTATTGGCTCCGCCGCAGCGAAAGCAGGTCCCTGGCATGCCCGGCGTGCCCATCGGCGGCTGCGCCACGGGAGAGGGGCTGTAGCCCCCCGTCATTCCCTCGCCGCGCGGCACCGTCGGCGTGGCCGCGCGGGGATTGGCTGGCAACTCCGCCCGCGCCATGCGCAGCTCGGCGGCCATCGCCGCGGCATGAGGGTAGCGCGCGTTGGGGTCTTTGGTCAGCGCCCGCAGGATGATGCGCTCGACACTGGGCGCCAGCCCCGGCACCAGCGCGGCGGGGCGGGGCGGTGGCTGATGCGCGTGCTTCATTACCAGCGCCCTCTGCGTGTCCGCCATGAAGGGCAACTGCCCCGCGACGCACTGGAAGAGCACGACACCAAGCGAATAGATATCCGCGCGCCCGTCCACGTTGCCGCCGGGCACCGCTTGTTCCGGCGCCATATATTGGGGCGTGCCCATCGAGCCGCCCGCGAACGACGACGCGCGGCGCGCCGCCAAGATCGTCGCGATGCCAAAATCTGAAAGCAGCAGGTAATCCTCGGTGCGCAGCAGCATGTTGCCCGGCTTCACGTCACGGTGTACGATGCCGGCGGCATGGGCGAAATCCAGCGCCTCGGCAGCTTGCTCGATGACCTTGAGCGACCACAGGAGGTTGAGCCGGATGCGCGTGGCCTCGGCCTGCATCAGTCGCTCGCGCACCGTCCCGTGGGTGACATACTCCATCACGATGTAGGCCCAGTCGCCATCCTCGCCAAAGTCATGAATGGGAACGATATGCGGATGGGCAAGCTTGGCGATCAACTGCGCCTCGGTCGTGAATCGCTGGCGAAAGTCGTGTTCCTGGGCACTCTCCGCCCGTGTGGGGATCACTTTGATGGCGACGTAGCGGTCGAGTGTGGGCTGGTAGGCTTTATATACCCGCGCCATGCCACCCTGGCCGATCAGTTCCACCACCTGGTATTGGCCCAGGGTCTTGCCCAGCAACTCGCTCAATTTTAGTACCCCCCACCGGTCGTGGATGACATGCCTGGCGCGCTATCGCCGGGAGCGGTCCTTCGGCGTCATGCCCATCCCGCTCCATTATACGTGCCGAAGCGGCCAGGGGGAAGGCGTGCGCGGGCGAGTAGAGATTTCAGCACCCGCGATTCCGAGCAGGTGATGGCCCGCGCCTGGCATGCCCCGATGCTGCGCCAACACCCGAAAGCCGCCCAGTCCATGCGGATCGAGCAGCGTGGCCACCGCGGCGCGCAAGGCACCGCGCCGCAGGTAGTCCGCCTGCCCTCGGTCGGTGTGGCGCTCGGTATCAGCGGCAGGGAAGCGCCGCGCGGCGATGGCCGCCGCCTCCTCCCGCACGCCCAGCCGCAGCAGAAAGTCGGCCTGCGTCGTGAAACCCGCCGTCGGCAGACCCACCGCGCGTCCTGCCGCCCGCAGTGCGCTGAAGTTGACATGCGCCGTGATATCCTGCCGACCAGGATACACCAGGGGGCGCTCCCCCACCTGGTGGCGCGCATAGACCATCAGTGTCCCCCCATGCCGGTCGCGGGTATAGAGCCGACGCGCCGTATCGCCATAATCAATTGTCAGCACGAAGCCCCGCCGCAGTGCCGCCGTCGCCTGCCGCAGCCATGGCTCCGCCTCTAGGCAGATTTCCGCGCGCCAGCCATCGGGATACGTCCGCCATGGCACGCGGAAGCGATCAAAGTAGGTGGCTACCGCTGGGGAGGAGGGCGGTCCAAGCTGCTCCACTAGCCGCCCTCCGTGCGCTTCTTCTCTATGTGTCTCTAAGGTGACGTACCACTCATACAGTTCTCCGCCGCGTGCCTCAACGCGATGCACCGGCAGGGCATCCACCAGTTCGTTGGAGACCACGCAACCCACCAGGCCATCTTCGGCGGCAGGCGCGGCAGGCGCGCCTTGGGCGCCCGCGTCGCTGGGAGCGTCAGCGGGCGCGTTCAGCCAGCGCGTGGCCGTGGTGGGCACGCCCATCTGTGCCAACGCCGCGCCCAGCCGCCGCTCGCGCGCCGAGCGCAGCGGCGACCCCGCCGGCGCTCGGTCGGTCAGCGTGTAGCGCAGCGCGGTGGCCCATTCCGGCGCACGCTCCAGGGCATAGCGCCACACCTCCAGCGCCAGCAGCCCTCGGCCCGCCCCCGGCTCCACGACATCAAAGCGTGTTGGGCACCCTAACAGTTCCCACATCTGATGGAGTTGGCGCGCGATGGCCCAGCCCCAGAGGGGATGCACATCAGCACTGGTGAAATAGTCGCCACTCCAGCCCAGCGGTTCGCGCCCCACTCCACCGCCAGCATAATAGCCTAGGGTGGGATGGTAGAGCGCCAGCGCCATGAAGCGCGCGAACGTGATCGGCCCCGCGCGCGCGACCTCCTCCGCGATCAGGCGCTCCAAGGTCATCTCCTCCGCCTCCATGCCAGCCCTCCCGTCATGCCACGCCTGTCATGCCGCCTCCGTGTTTGTGGTGTCGCGCGCCGACATTATAGCGAAAACACGCGCCCCACGGCCCCGCTCCCCGCGCTGGTCCGCTCCCCGCGCTGGTCCGCTCCCCGCGCTGGTCCGCTCCCCGCGCTGGTCCGC
>JADMIN010000510.1 GCA_015478575.1 Ktedonobacterales bacterium
CGCTATTTCCGCGCTGGCACGTCCGCGCCCACGTTCGCGCTCGACGGCGTCTCTATCGGCGTCAGCATCTGCGAGGATATCTGGTATCCTGGTGGGACGCCAACCGAACAGGCATACGCTGGAGCTGAAGTCCTGATCAACATCAGCGCCTCACCGTTCTTCATCGGCAAGCGCATCGCTCGTGAGCGCATGCTGGCGACACGCGCGGCGGATGTCGGGGCGGTGGTGGCCTATGTCAATCTCGTCGGCGGGCAGGATGAATTGGTCTTCGATGGCGGCAGCGTCGTCTTCAATGGCCAGGGCGAACTGATCGCCCGCGCCCGCGCCTTCGAGGAAGACCTCTTGCTCGTGGATCTCGACCTCGAAGAGGTCTTCCGCACGCGCCTACACGACCCACGGCGGCGCAAAGAGCAGGCAGGCCCTTCCATGGCACACGACGCCACGCCGCCGATCGTGATCACGAGTCGGCGCGCCCCCACAGCCACGCCGCCCACAGTGACCAAGAGGACTCCCCCGCCGCATGCTGGCGCGCCAGGGCACATCGCGCCAGAGCGTATTGAGCCGCCACTCGACCGCGTGGAGGAAGCCTACCGCGCGCTGGTGTTGGGTGTACGCGACTATGTGAGCAAAAATACCTTCCGTGAGGTGATCCTGAATCTCTCCGGCGGCATCGATTCCGCGCTGACGGCGGCGATTGCCGTGGACGCGCTGGGCGCCGAGCGGGTGCTCGGCATCTCACAGCCCTCACGCTACTCCTCCCAGGGCAGTAGGGATGACGCGCGGGCACTGGCGGAGAACCTGGATATCCGTCTCATCACCCTGCCGATCGAGAGCATCTTCACCGCGATGCTGGAGACGGTCGCCGCGCCCTACGCCGCGCTCGACAGCTCGGACACGACGCTCATGGAGGAGAACCTCCAAGCACGCATTCGTGGCACCCTGCTGATGGCGCTCTCGAACCGGCCAGGCGCGCTGGTGCTGACGACGGGCAACAAATCGGAGATGGCGGTAGGGTACGCCACGCTCTACGGTGATATGGCTGGCGGCTTCGCGGTACTCAAAGACGTCTTCAAGACGCTGGTCTACGAGCTAGCGCGCTGGCGCAACCAGCAGGCCGGCCGCGCGCTCATCCCCATCAATACGCTGGAGAAGCCCCCCTCCGCCGAGTTGCGCCCAGACCAGCGCGACAGCGACTCATTGCCGCCCTACGACCTTCTGGACCCAATTGTGCGTGCCTACGTCGAAGAGGACCGAGGCTACGCGGCAATAGTAGCGCTCGGCTTCGAGCCGGAGACCGTGCGGCGGGTCATGACGCTGGTGGACCGCGCCGAATACAAGCGGCGGCAGGCGCCGCCGGGTGTGAAGATCACCGAGCGCGCGTTCGGACGCGACCGCCGTCTGCCGATTACCAATGCGTATCGTGGGCAGCCCGATCCCTTTGGCGCCGCGCGCGAGCGGGAAGCGGCACGGCAGATACAGTCGGCGCGCGACGCTGGCACCGCGCGAACGGAGCAGAGTGCGTCCACCTAACGCTTCCACGGCATCCCGTGGCGGCCAGGCACGGCGAGCGCTACGATGCCGCCGATGGACAACCGCTCGCGATGGGTACCCGTGAAAGCAGATGCGGGCAGGAGGCGGCCCGATTACGGATGGGGCAGGGGGGCATGCTCAAGCACGATGCGCTGACGGTGCGCGGCCTACATCCGCCGGATATCACACAGGTGCGCCGCGTTCTGGAAACCTCAGAATATCTTCATTCTCGCTTCGAGCCAGAGGAGCTGCCGCATCTGCTCGAAACGTATCCCGCCGCGGGCGCGTTCAGCGTGCCACCGGGGCCGCTGGCGCGCGTGTCTGGGGGCACGCTCCAGGCCTTTCTGTTGGTGAACTGGCTCGTGCCGCCGAGCGCATGGATCGGTGGCTTCGGCGTCACGTGGAGCCAGGGCGCACATTTCGAGCGCTTCCTCGATCCCCTGCTGGCGCGCGTGGACCAGGCCGCCGCGGCGGCTGGCGCGCGTATGCTCTACTACTCAGGCGGCGATCTGGAGAACGACTGGCTGCGGGCCAGCCTAGAGGCACGGGGATTCTGCCTGGTGACGCTGCTGCGCTCCTACGATAAGACCGATTTCCGCATGCCATCGGCTGGCAATCAGGTGGTGCGCGTGCGCCCGTATCAGCCGTCAGATACCGCGGCGGTGATGGAGGTGGAGCGACATGCGTTCGCGCAGCGCTGGCGACATGACGCGGCAAGCTTCGCCGAGGTCGCGCGGGCCTACCCCTACTTTGTCGTGGCCGAAGACGAAAGAGGGGTCGTCGGCTACCAATTCAACACGCTCGACACCACCACGGGCTACCTGGTGCGCATCGCTGTGCATCCGCGGGCGACGGGCCAGGGTATTGGCACACGGCTGCTGGCCGAGGCGGTACGCTACTTCCAGCGCCAGCACATCCTCCGCATCGCTCTCAATACCGAGGAGGGAAATACGCGCGCCCACGCCCTCTATGAATGGTTTGGCTTCGAGATCGTCTCGCCACGTGGCTTCGTCTTGGGCCGCGCGATCCCGGCGGCGGAGCGCGAGGGAGGTGGTCGCGCACAGGCAGACGATGGGTGGGCGACGTGGAATACCTGAAGATGTTGCGCCAGCGCCCTCTCGCGATTCTGTGGGTAAGCCAGGTTTGCTCGGCCGTCGGT
>JADMIN010000511.1 GCA_015478575.1 Ktedonobacterales bacterium
CCGCATCGCTGATGGGTCAGGCACTGAGCACCGGCGAGGACTCCGAGGCGGTCCTGACCCACTTCGTGGGCAACATGAGCGAGGACGAGCTCGCCCGCCTGCACCAGGTCCTGAACAACCGCCGAGGGACGTCGCACTCGTGAGCACAGCCGTGTGCCTGCTGGCCTACAGCATGGTCTTGTTGGTGATCGCGCCGCCGGTGCTGAGCAAGGCCAGCGCTTCGGGGGCAGCGCCGCGCCTGGGAATCACGGTGTGGGTCGTCGCGATGGCCAGCGTGCCCGCGGCCTGGCTGGGCGCGGTGACCTTGTTTGGTGTTGACCTGACTCTGGCCTGGGGTCATATCGATCGGCTGCTCAGCGACTGCTTCGCGGCGCTGCGCACGCTGGCCATGGGCGGGTATGGCGGCTTCCTCCAAGCCGGTCTGGCGATCCTGACTGCGCTGACCGCGGTGGCTCTGGCGACAGTGGCCGTCCGGATAGGCGCCGCGCTGCGCCGGGGCCGAATCCACACCCGCCGCCACGCCGAGGCGGCACAGCTGGCCGCGCGCGGTGGCCCCCGGGGCCCCGGGGGTGCGCTCATCGTGGACGCACCGCACCGCATCGTCTACTGCCTCGCGGGGCGTCCGAGCACCATCGTGATCACCCGCCCGGCGCTGTCCGCGCTCGACGACCCCCAGCTCGCAGCGGTCCTGGCCCACGAGCAGGCCCATCTGAGCGGGCGCCACCATCAACTGCTCGCGTTCACCGCCGCGCTGGCCAAGGTCCTGCCGGGCATGGCGCTGTTCACCCAGGGCAGCGCGGAGATTGCCCGCCTGGCCGAGATGTGCGCCGATGACGTCGCCGCGCGCCGACACAGCGGCGACACCGTGGTGGGCGCACTGCTCGCGCTCGCGCTGCCCTCCCCCCCGACGCCGGCGCTGGCTCTCGGCGCGGCCGGGCTGGGTGTGGCCGAGCGCGTCGAGCGCCTACTAGTGCCGCCCAACCCGACGCGGGCCTGGCTCTACCAAGGTGCGGCGCTGGGTGCGCTGCTGATCGGCCCGCTCACGATCGGGGCCCTGGTCGTCACGCGGTCCCCGCTGTGCATCACTGCGGCGCTGGGCTGACCCTCATGCGCCGGTGGCTGCGCTGGACCCCTGGCGTGGCCGGGCGATCGTGAGCGGTCGCGGGGCTGACGATGCTGCGCTATCCCGAGGCGTCCTGGACGCTCGTGGTTGCGGTCCCACCACCGCCGCGATCAGCATCGCCCCGTCCAGGAAGGGCCAACCGGCCACGAACTGCACCGGGGTGGCCAATACGAGCTGCGCCCATGCCATCGCGCTGGGCCAGAACGCAATGCCCATCACGCCTAAACCCAGCGGCCACGCCCGGATCATGCCTGCTGAGCGGCTCCGGCGACGCCGAATCTTGCGGGAGACCCCCTCGCCGAGGCCCGCGATCACATCATCTACTGTGTCCGTACAGAGGTAGTAGCGAGTATGGGACCAGGTGGTTCATCGCCCCTCGCGCCGCGCGCTCCCCCCGCCCCCCCTCATGTCGGTGCCCCTTGCAGGAGGAAAGACCGTGAACCTCACCGCCGTACTGCTGACTGGCCTGCTGGCCGGCGGCGTCAGCTGCGCCGCCGTGCAAGGTGGCCTACTCGCCGGGCTCATCACCCGCCAGCGCAAAGTCCCCGTCGGTTCGCCGGAGAAGCTCACGCCTGCCCAGACCACGCCTCACTCGCCGGAGCCCGCAGTGGAGTCCGCCCGTGGCGGCCTGGTCGACGATCTCATCCCGGTCGGCGCCTTCCTCACCGGCAAACTCGTCTCCCACACCGCGCTGGGGGCGCTGCTCGGCGCCCTCGGCAGCGTCGCGCAACTCTCAATCGGGGTCAGCACCGCCGTTCAGCTGGTTGCCGGCCTGGTGATCGTCGTGTTCGGACTGGCCCAGCTCGGAGTGCCCGGACTACGCCGGATCACGATCGAACCACCGCTGTCATTCGGTCGACTGGTACTGCGCAGCACCCGCTCCCAAGCCGCGTTCGCCCCCGGACTGCTCGGGCTCGTCTCCATCCTGATCCCATGCGGAGTGACCCTGTCGGTAGAAGCCCTCGCGCTGACCTCCGGCTCGCCGCAAGCCGGCGCCGCAACCATGGCCGTATTCGTCATTGGAACCAGCCCCCTGTTCACCATGCTCGGATACCTCATGCGCAAGGCCGCCACCGCCTGGCGCGGTCGGCTGGCCGTGGCCACCGGCATCGTCCTCGTCATCCTGGGCCTCATCACCATCAACGGCGGGCTCGAACTCGCCGGTTCACCTCTAGCTGCCAGCCGACTCGCCGCGATCATCGCCCCTGCCACACCGGCCGACACCGGCACCGCGACTATCGCCGACGGCCACCAGATCGTACGTTCCCTGTGGAACGGGGCACAATACGAAGGAGCCATCGCTGCTGGCATCGGTACTCATCAGGATGCGGTCGATGCCAGTCTTGGCTTCCTTTTGTTCGAGCGCCACCACAATATGACCTCCCTTGAGAGGCTGTCCGGTGGCCGAGCTTACGACTGTTCCGCTGATTGAACTGCCCGTCGATGGGATTAAGCCGACATGGACCACGGGATTGAACAGGTACCCTCCATCCGCGGTAGTCAAAATGGACGAACATGTATTGAAGTCAATATCGACAGATGGCTGATCGGCTGCGTTCAATGG
>JADMIN010000512.1 GCA_015478575.1 Ktedonobacterales bacterium
GGATTGGCAGTGGAGTCCGGGCGAGCAGGGACGATATGAGACCTTCCTAGCGACCTATCCCAGTGCGACCGACCGCGCGGCCATCCACCACCGGATGCTCGGCTACGCCGATACGCTGCAAGATGACATGCGCCTTCAGTGTCAGCTCGCCGCGCATGGCGTCAAGATCGGCACGTCGGATGCCCGCGCGGCGGCGCTCGCGCCCGGCGCGGCCAACTGGCTATTATTGCTCCAAGTGGATTCAGACGAAAATGCTGGCATGCGGTGGGGCGATGCTGGCATGATCTACTATTGGATCGAGGGGGCAGCCCTCCAGGCGCGCCGCTTTGCTGATGCCTGGCTGGTGTTGCAATCTGATTAGCGTGCGTTCGGGAAAAAGGTCGTCATGCCTGAGCGAACCGCTGGGTTGCCACAGTCGGCGCGACCCCTAATGCGCAGGGCGACTCAGATACGTGCGCATGACGTGCGTCTGCCGCTGGGCACAGTTGAGGACCGTCATGGGGAATGGCATCAGAACGGCACGGCCCGCGCGGGCGGCGTGCGCTAGAGGGAGCGGAGCGATGCGAGGACCGATCGTGCGCCTCTTTGGCGCCAGCATGGTGCTCTTATTCGTCATGGCGGGCTGCGCCACGGGCGGGACCTCGACCAATCACCAGTTCGGCATCCAGACCAAAACCTCTGGCTGCCAGGCGAAAGGCGGCCTACCCGACGCCGGCTGCACGCCTGGCGCGATCTTCCCAAACGCGACGAAAGATCAGATCTGCCAGTCGGGCTACTCGCGGTCAGTGCGGAACGTCCCCACGAGCGAGAAAGATCAGGTCTATGCCGAGTATGGTATCGCCAGCCGCCAGCCAGGCCAATATGAAGTGGACCACCTCGTGAGCCTAGAACTGGGCGGCTCGAATGAGATCGCCAATCTCTGGCCAGAGCTTGCCGATCCAACGCCAGGCTTCCACCAGAAAGATACGCTCGAGAACTATCTGCATGACCAGGTCTGCTCAGGCGCGATGTCGCTGGGTGACGCGCAGGCGCGGATCGCGACCAATTGGCTCGCCATCTACCAACAGATGCCACAGGGGCAGTAGGGCATGTGGACTGAGCGGCATCTGATGGCGTGATGTATACTATGCCTATAGGCTATCGTGTCCAACAAGGGAGGCACCCGCATGGAGATGCTGCGAGAGTTTGCGCCGTTTGTCATCGGCATGATCGTGCCGCCGGTGGCGATGATTGCCATCCGCGCCGGCTGGTCTGGTGGGGCGAAGTTCGCGCTGAGCTTCTCAACCGCGCTCGTACTGGGCATCTGCACGAGTTTCTTCGCCGGCGAGTTGCTCGCCGGCATGCCTGCCGCGCTCGTGGCCGTGGTGGTGGATACGTCGCTCGTCTTCACCGGCTCGCAGCTTACCTACCGCTCATTCTGGAAGCCGCTGTTCGAGCCGCGCTCCCGCCCCAAGCCCGCGCTGGAGAAGGTGGCCACGCGCCGCTAGCCCTGCTCCCCGCGCCTTGCTCCCCGCCCCTGCTTCCCGCGCGAGGCAAGGGCAGGGAGCGGCTGTCTATGCCGTGTGGATCGTCGCGGCATCCCGCAGGCCCAACTCCTCGATGGCCTGCTCGCGCATGAGAAACTTCTGGATCTTGCCGGTGACCGTCATGGGGAACTCGGCCACGAACTTCCAGTAGCGCGGAATCTTGAAGGTGGCGATCTGCCCGCGACAGAACGCCATCAGTTCCTCTGGCGTCGCCACAGCGTCTTCTTTGAGCTTGACCCACGCCATCAGCTCCTCGCCGTACGTCGCGTCCGGCACACCAATCACCTGCACATCGCTGATCTTCGGGTGGCGATATAAGAATTCCTCGATCTCACGGGGATAGATATTCTCGCCGCCACGGATCACCATATCTTTGAGCCGCCCGACGATATTGACGTAGCCCTCACCATCCATCACAGCCAGGTCGCCAGTATGCATCCAGCGCGCGCTATCAATCGCCGCGCGTGTGGCCTCCTCGTTTTGCCAATAGCCAAGCATCACCGAGTAGCCGCGCGTCAACAGCTCGCCTGGCTCTCCCACCGGCACGATTTTGCCTGTCGCGGCATCCACGAGCTTGACCTCGACGTGTGGGTGGATCTGCCCGACCGTGCCCACGCGCTTCGCCACTGGGTCGTTGAGGCGTGACTGGAAGGAGACGGGGCTAGTCTCGGTCATGCCATAGCAGATCTCCACCTCGCGCATGCCCATCGTTTCAATCACCTGTCGCATGACCTCGATGGGGCAGGGCGACCCCGCCATCACGCCGGTGCGCAGCGAGGAGAGGTCGTATGTGGCGAAGTCGGGATGCGCCAGCTCAGCGATGAACATCGTCGGCACGCCATAGAGCGCGGTGCAGCGCTCCTCCTGTATGGCCTCCAACACGGCCCCCGGCTCGAAGGCATCGCTTGGATAGACGAGTGTGGCGCCGGTCGTGATGGCGCCCAGGTTGGCCATCACACAGCCGAAGCAATGATACAGCGGCACCGGCACGCAGAGCCGGTCCTGCTGAGTGAAGCCCTGCAAGCGCGTGACGAAATGGGCATTGGTGAGGATATTGTGGTGGCTGAGCGTCGCGCCCGTGGGGTTGCGCGTCGTGCCGCTGGTGGGTTGAATGTTGATCTGGTCGTCGAACTCCTGGTCCGCCTGCCGATCAGCCAA
>JADMIN010000513.1 GCA_015478575.1 Ktedonobacterales bacterium
GCGGAAGAGCGCGACGAGTGCGTCGCGACAAGTGCGTGATGTGGTAGTATTGAGAACGTTCTCATTAACTGGGAGGTCCTCATGCTTGAATTGCTGAATCAGGCGGGGCGGCGCGTCACGGGGCCGCGTCGTCGTGTGCTGGATGCCCTCGGCACGGCGCCCACGCCGCTGACCGCGCGGGCGCTGGCGGCGCTGGCAGGGACGAGCGTCGCCTCGACGTATCGCGCGCTCGGTCTGCTGGTCGAGTTAGGGATGGTAAGCGAAGTGCCTGAGGTTGCCGCTGAGCCAGAGGAGGCGGATGGGCGTGCGCGGTGCTACGCGCTGTGCTCGGCCACTGGCCATCATCACCACTTCGTCTGCCGGTCGTGCCGGGCGACACTAGAGATCACCTGCGAGGCGCTGGAGCGGGCGCTGGCCGATCTCGAGCGCGGCACGGGGCTAACGGTGGAGCACCATGAACTCTTGTTGCGAGGGCTGTGCCCCAACTGCCATACGAAGCATGGTGCGCCATGATTCCCATCATCCTCTCGGCTGGCACGTTCCTCTCGACGCTGTTGGGGGGCGTGGTAGCCTTACGCTTGCGGGATCGGCTACACCTGGTGATGGGTCTCACCGCGGGTGTGCTGGTGGGTCTGGTGGCCTTCGAACTCTTGCCAGAGATCTTCGCATTGGTGAGCGAGCGGCGCCTCGATGCGACGTGGGCGATGCTGGCGCTCATGATGGGCTTTCTCACCTTCCATATCGCTGAGAAGACCATTCTCATTCACCGGGGGCATGAGGACCAATATGCTTCACATCGCCACCCGCACGTGGGCGTGCTCTCGGCGCTGGCGCTCTCTGGGCATAGTTTCCTCGATGGGGTCGGCATTGGGTTAGGCTTCCAGGTAAGCCCAGCGGTGGGCATCATCGTCGCGGTGGCTGTTATTTCTCACGACTTCTCGGACGGGCTGAATACGATCACGCTGATGCTGGTGCATGGCAATCCGAGCCGACGGGCGGTGGGGCTGCTGCTCGTGGACGCGCTGGCGCCGGTGGCGGGCGCTATCTCGACCCTATTCTTCAGCGTTCCCCGCGCTGGCTTGCCGCTCTATCTGGGCTTCTTCGCGGGCTTTCTGTTGTATATCGGCGCCAGTGACATTTTGCCAGAGGCACACAGCCAGAAGAGCACGAGCGCCACGGTGGTGCTGACGGTCGTGGGGGCGGCGTTCGCCTTTGTCGTGACACGCTTCGCGTGAAAGCCCTGGGAGGTTGCCCACCGCTTCGAACTTGCACGATTGCTTGGTTTGCCCTTGACATTGGCTGCGTCGTAAGGTATACTCCTGAATGCGACGCGGGGTAGAGCAGCGGTTAGCTCGTCGGGCTCATAACCCGGAGGTCGGCGGTTCGAATCCGTCCCCCGCTACCAGAAACCGCCCCAGGCTTTGCCGGGGGCGGTCTTTTCGGCGGTGTAGCTCAGAGGTAGAGCAGGGGACTCATAAGCCCTTGGCCGCAGGTTCGACTCCTGCCACCGCTACCCAGGCCGGAAATTCCCCGGCTTCTTGGCCTCTCTCTCGCCCGCGTGGCAGCGGCGGTTGGGCAAAGGACCACCTGCCAATGCGGTTCGAAGACGTGCTCACGGAGTTCGCCTACTCCAAAGACGAGCAGGCAGTTGCCCTAACGTCTGCCCGCACCCCGTCCCACTGGACAAGCTCCTCACTGACCGCCTTGCCGGTGCGGCGCACTCCTCACATGGCGTACAATCAAGTCCACCACCTACGCCGGAAGAACCCGCGGTTTAGGGAGCAACAGAACTGGGAACGCGCTGCTCGCACCCCTTGGTTCTACCCATCTACCCCCGCTCCAGCCAGGCCCGCAGCGCGGGTTCGTGCTCGTGATAGTGCGCGTAGGAGTTATTCGCCACCCCCATCCAGGGCACCATGTCCCCAGGGAGCCCGAGGCGCCGGGGATCGTTCAGGATGTCCTCTGGGCAGGTCTCGACTATGGCCAGCAATTGCCCAAACACCTCGTCCGCCTCAGCGAGCACGTCACTGGCCGACCGTACGCGGCTCTCGGCGGCGATGTGGACGTTCTGCTCGTCCACCCCCAGGCCAGGTGGGCGGCGGCGGGTGAACGTCCCCGTGCTCAGAACCTGCTGGGCCCCCTCCACGACTCCCCGCTCATACCACGTGAGGTGCGCGACCAACTGCTTGACCGACCACTCCCCCTCGACGCCCGGCACCTCCATGCGCTCGAGGCTGATCTGAGCCAGCAAGCCATTCCACTGCGTGCGCTCCGCCCGCAGGATACCAGCCAGCCGTGCCCCAGTCATCGGCCGGTCTTGCGCCAGTCGGGCAAGCTCGTCGGCCAGCGCCGGCGTCATGTGACTCAGCGTCAGCAGCGCGGCCAAGCCGACCGCACCGGCCTTCAGCGCACCTCGACGCGAGAGGGCGGCCACGTCCCGCGACGTGGCGGAGTGTTCATCAGAGGGTATGGTCATCGTCTCGCTCCTTCTGAGCGATCACTCACGGGATCGCTGCCGCGCTCCCGGTACGGAGTTCACACACACCAATTGGTAAGCAGCGTACGTGCTCTGCCCACCCATGTCAAGAGCACCTTCGCCCGCGCACAGCGCTTGTGCCTTGTCGAGGGGCAAGAGCGACAGCTTCCTTCCGCTGGGAAGAGCGCAGGGG
>JADMIN010000514.1 GCA_015478575.1 Ktedonobacterales bacterium
TAGCGACCAGAAGTCTTATAGCCTATACTCACCTGTGATATCGCCTGGAACAGAACAGGGGGAGGGCAAGGATGTGATTGTTGCGGAGGGCCAGACATGGCCAGACATCACCCAATGCTGGCCATGAGGATGGTTGCTTGAACAGGCGCTTCTGTCATATCATCTCCGGCTGATTCTACAATCGGCTTGGATGTTTGAGATACCAGAACGGGATCTGGCAGGCGGGGGCGAGGCATGCCTCGCCCCTATGGCAAGCATATGCGCGCTTGGGCAAGTCAAGTAGCCGGATAGTGGGCCATCCGTAGGCCAGCATGCAAATGGTGAGGAAGAAGGGGAGGGCGGAATGGCAGGCGACGCAGATACTCGCCCTGATGGTCAGCGGGAGACGGATCAATCCGCGCGCGATCGGCGCCAGCAGGCGATACATCAATTAGCGGGACAGTATAGCGAGGAAACCGCGCCCGCGCCCGCGGCTGGCGCAACGCAAGCTTCCGTCTTTGGCCGCCCCTCCATCGCGTGGCGCAAGCGCGTGCTTGTTGGAGGGGGAGTGTTGCTCATCGCGGCTGTGCTGCTGGGGTTGGTCGGCCACCAGCTATTTGCGCCGCGACCGACCGCTTTGCGGACGATGCTGGCGCTGCATGTGGCCGAGTATGGGTATTCGTGTCCAACTTCGGTGGCGTGGTCGCCAGATGGGAGCCGTATTGCCGTGCTGGCGCGGCATGGACAATGCTCATCTACTGATATCGGTCAGGATCTGCCAGGCGGGGTGTTGATCTACGCGGCGAAGAGTGGGAGACTGCTCGCGCAGTTTCCGTTGGCGGACCAGCAAGCCTACTCGGATCGCTTTTTTGGCTCTAGCTATCTTGCCGCTTTCGCCTTGAGTTGGTCGCCTGATGGCCAGCGGTTAGTATTACCCTATCTTGAACTACCCCTGGCGACCGGCACGCCGACGCCCCGCGCCGCGATGGCGTCTGGCATTTGGCTGCTCGCGCTCGCCGATGGACGTCTCCAGCGCCTGTCCACGAGCGCGAGGGACAGGCTCACGATCTGGAATACGCGGAGGACGACCAGCACGGCACTCGCCAATCCGTTGCCAGTCGCGTTGAGTTATCGGTGGACCGCTGACGGACGGATTGTGGTGGATCAAGCCTTGCCCGCCAACCCCGCGCCCGGTCTGCTGACCAGCAGCCCTCATGATGCCTTGAATAGTCAACAGTTTTCGCTTTGGCAAGCGGGAGCTGTTCAGTCCTTCTTGCCGAGCGCGCCCACCAATCAATCGGGAAGTACGATTACACCCCAACTCTTCTTCGAGACGGCCATCGTGCGCTGGTCGCCCGATGGTACGTATGCCGCGGTCGGGCTGCCGGTGGATTTGGTTCCGCTCCCGCCGCTGCGGACGCCACCTCTGCCGCCGGGAGATTGCACTGTGCGTGGCTACGCGCCGTGCGGCACCACGCTCGCGCCCTATCCAGATCAGGCGCTCCGCCAGGCGGTAACTCAAATGGCGCAACTGACACCGGACGAGCGGCACGCTGGAGAGGGCTATGATATGCCGGTGGCCTGGCGACCCGACGGGCGCGTCATGGCGACGATTCTGCCCAGGGATTCGCTGGCGGCGCTGGGCGTGACGACGCATATTACGCTGCTCGATACCGCGACCGGAAGCGCACTGGGAACGCTCAACCCGCCGCCCTTCACGAACGAGCTGTCTCCGCCAGTGCCGGCGGTGCTGTTCTGGGCGCCGAAGGGCGATCAGCTTGCGTTCATTGAGACATATGAGGGGGCGGTGGTCCTCTGGCAGGGAAGTAGTCTCCCAGAGGCGAAGGCGTAGCGGCATGCGCTAGTGGCGTGTTGGCTCACTGGCGGGGGGGATGGTTGGGCACTCTCGCGGCAGGCCTGCCGCGAGAGTGCTGAGGCTCATGCTGGCTCCGTCGCGGCATCGCGTGCCAGAGGGCTATCGCCGTCAGCCAGGATTATCCATGGGATTGCGGTCCATGTCCTCGGCTGCCACCTCGTCCTACCACCCATCTGGGCCGCTGGTCATTCGCTTGGTGGCCGCACGCTCACGTCTCCGTTTGGGGGTCGCGGGTGAGGGTGGCCAGATAGGCCGCGACATTGCGCCGCGTTTCAGCCAGTGAGTCGCCGCCAAACTTCTCGAGCCAGGCGTCGGCTAGGGTGATGGCGACCATGGCCTCGCCCACGACGCCCGCCGCTGGCACCACGCAGACATCGCTGCGCTCGTAGCGCGTGACCTCCACGTGTGCGCCGGTGCGTACATCCGCCGAGGGCAAGGGGCGGGCCAGCGTGGGAATGGGCTTGACCGCCACGCGGGCGACGATCGGCTCGCCGTTGCTGATACCGCCTTCGATGCCGCCAGCGGCGTTGGTTCGATGGCTCCAGCCGGTGGCGGAGTCGTAGTACACAACGTCATGTACGCGCGAGCCAGACAGGGCGGCCAGGGCGAAGCCGCCACCAATCTCGACGCCCTTGGCGGAGGGGATGCTCATCAGCGCGGCGGCCAGCCGGGCGGAGAGGCGCCGGTCCCATTGGCTGTAGCTGCCCAGGCCAAGGGGCACGCCGGTCGCGACGACCATGAAGACGCCGCCGCAGGTATCGCCCTCGCGTTTGCCCGCGAGAATGCGTTCGATCATGCGTGCGGTC
>JADMIN010000515.1 GCA_015478575.1 Ktedonobacterales bacterium
ACACCGACCTGCCCGATGACACGCGGCACATCAGTGGCGGCGCCAGTGATCGGCGCCCCACCCGCCACCAGCGCGACCGTGCTGGCGACAAAAGCCGCCGCCACATCTCCCAGCCCGACGACGGCCACCAGCGGCCACCACACGCGCAAAAACCCCGCCACGAGCGCCGCGCCGCGTCGCCCATTACGGAACGCGCGCTGGCGCGTCGCGCACGAGGCGCCGAGCAAGAAGCCCAACCGCGCTGGCCCCAGCGTGGTCAACAGCAGGAAGAACGCCCAGACCAACAGGACCAGCAGCGTGGCCACCGTGAGCGTCGTGGCGCGGGCAATCTCGTTCGCGGCCAGCGCCGCGCCCAGGGCGAGCGCGATGCCAATGGCCAGCGCGGGCGTGAGGATCAAGGCCACGCGCGTCAGCAGCCGCAGCGAGAGAAGCGCCACGCCGCCCGCGCCCGCCAGCCCCAAACTGCCGCGGAGGGCAGAGAGTCCCTCGCCCATGCGGCGGGGATCCGCTGGCGTGGTCAGCCCTTCCCGCCAGACGCGCAGCCCCTCGCGCGCCAGCGCGGTCCGCGTCCGCCACTGCCACGGACGCCCGCCCGTCGGCGGGGGCGCGGGCGACGCCTCCGTGGGCGGCCCGACCGTCCGCCCCTGCGGCCGCAGGCGCGTCAGGCGGCGGGCGACGCTGATGGCCTGCTGGCGATACTCCGGCTCCGCGCCGGTCTGCTCCAGTCGTTCCTCCGCGACAGCTTCCCAGGCGCTCTGCGCCAGATCCAGATAGGCGCTCATCGCCTCGCGATAGGCCAGCCGCCGCGTCCCCGCCAGGCCCGCCCGCTCCAGCGCGACGGGCAACGCGGCCAGCTCGCGTGCCAACACATCCAACTCGTGGATGGCCTGGCGCGCGACATCCGGCGGCTGCATGGCGTGTGCCTGTTGGGCGCGCATCTGTTGGGTTAGCGTCGCGGGCCGCGCGTCACCGCCATCATCGCCAGATGGACGCGAGGGCGGCGGCGCGGCGGGGTGCGACCGAGATGGCCGCGTATCCGATGGTCGTGAGGGTGGCCGCGTATCCGATGGTCGTGAAGGAGGACGCCCCAGCGGCGGTGTCGGGACATTCAGCGCTGGCAACTCCCCGCCCTCACGCGCGGGCCGCGAGGAGGGCGCGCCGCCGCCCGGCTGGCCGCCGTGCCCACGTGGGCGCTCGGAACCGGGCATCCCTCCGGGTGTCCCCTGGCCACCTCGTCCTCCAGGCCCCATCACCGCACCTCCTGAACATCGCCCGCCACACGCCCACACCGTCACAGCCCAGCCGCGCCGGAGCGGACCAATGCACACGGGCTGGCAGCGCCATTGTACCAGGGGGCGCAAGTGCGGGCAACGGCGATGCCCCAGCAGGGGCCACGGCTCGTCCGCGGCCCCTGAGACAGAGAAACCGGCGGAGGCCCCTCGCTAGAGAGAGACCTCCACCGGTTGGCAAGGCATCGCTGGCGCGTGCCAGGGCAGGCGCTTACGCGCGCAGTGGGGCCGTGCGCTTGCGCACCTGGAAGACCGGCAGAAGCGCCTGGCCCATCGCGCTGTTGATGACGATCGCGGCGGACTCATACGCGGCGAGCAGCGCCGAGATCATCAGGGCGTAGCCACCGATGCCGAGCAGCCAGTTATGTCCGCCGATCCAGAAGCCGGCGCCGAGGCAGAGATAGCCGAGCGAGAGGAGCAGCAGCACACCAGCGATCAGCGTGTTCTCGCCGAGGGCGGCGATGCCCAGGTAGCCGACGATCACGAAGAACGTCAGGATAAAGATCCCCGCGACGTAGGATGGCCCACTGGCGATGCCCAGCGTCGGCAGGGTGCGATTGAGCAGCAGCAGCTCCATAATCGCCCAGGAGGCGTTGAAGGCGCTGATGGTCGTCAGGGCGGTTGCCATGAGCACGTTGCCCCGGCGGAAGGCCCACATGCCCGCCAGGAACATGCCGAGGCCCCCATAGATGAAGGCGAGCGGAATGGCGACATACGCCGCATCCAGGCCGAACCAGCCCGCATACACGGTACCGAACGTGAAGGTGGTGGCGGCGAAGGCGGCCAGGCCCAGCGGCACGGGATCAGCGACGGTGGCCTGCTCGCGCTCGACTAGCGCCTCGGTCTCGCGCCGGGGCAGGGGGCCGCGCACCGTGCCAGCCATCGTCCAGTATTCTGTCTGGGCGCCATCGTTGAAGGTTCGCTGCTCCGGTCCTACTACCGGTGCT
Source organism: Ktedonobacterales bacterium (assembly GCA_015478575.1). Lineage (GTDB taxonomy): Bacteria > Chloroflexota > Ktedonobacteria > Ktedonobacterales > JADMIN01 > JADMIN01. Next base: position 2,237 of record JADMIN010000515.1, read on the forward strand.
GTCATGACGCATAACTCCTCTCGTGTGCTTCAGAACGTGCCTGCGCGCGGGCGATAGCGCCGCCGCACGCCAGGCTTCAGGCAATCCCTACATGCCATAATGTGTTCGCATGGAGTGTGCCAGAGGACCTCGCCTCCCGTCTCCTTTCCGCGCGGGCGCCATGCGGCGAGGGCGGTCCCCCCCATCCCGGCTGGGAGGCGGGCGGGTGCGCTTCCTTGACGCCCGTCCGCCTATGGTGGTAGCATGCGCGCATGAGCGACTTCCCCATCCGCCCACCCCTGCGCGGCGGCAGTGCCCAGGGCTGGCGCATCCACCGCAACCGGAACCGCAAAACTAGCTCCCTCGCCGCGTAGGTCCAGCGCGGACGCTTACGTGGCGAGGAGGTGCGATAGTTCCGCGCATGGCAGGCTAGCTCACAC
>JADMIN010000516.1 GCA_015478575.1 Ktedonobacterales bacterium
AGCCTATACGACGCCCGCCTGGTGGCTGGCGCTCGCGGATGCGGACCGGCCACTGCGCCCGACCGAGCGCGCGGAATGGCTCGCTGGCGAGGGGGCCTACCTGCGCGCGTTGGTGTGCGGGCCGCTGCATTGGTGGGGCCTGCTGGATCTAGCGACGGATAGCGCGGGGATGGCGCGGGCATTCCGCCTCACGCGCTTCGGCACCTTTTTGCTCGGTCGGGCGGAAGCGGCGGCGGAGGACGAAGCCGCGCTCGCGGGCGCGCGGGCGCGATTGCCTGGACCGGTGGTGCTGCCCATGCGCGAGGGCGCGCTGGCGGTCGAGCCACTGGCGGCGGGCGCCGCACTGCTCGATGCGCTGGCGGAGTGGGCGCGGCCCACCGGCGTCGCTGGCGGTCGCCTGATCTATTCTCTCGCGCCTGATCTCGCCGTGGCGGCATTCGACCGCGGCGCCCGGCCTGATGCGCTGCTGGCGCGGCTGCGCGCGCTCGATGAGCGGGCGGCGGAGCGCGCGGCGGATCTGCTGGCCGCACGGCTGGCAGAGTGGCGCGCGCGCTATGGCCGGACGCGCATCGCCGATGGGATGACGCTCGTCGAGGCCGCGGATGAGGCGGCGCTAATCGAAGCGCTGGCGCTCGCCCCCGCTCTCGCCGCGCGCTGCCACCGGCTCGGCCCAGCGCTGGCGCTCCTGTCGCCCGATGACGCGGAGGCGCTGCGACGCCTTCTCACCCGACGCGGCTATCACCTCTGATGGCTGGGCCGGGCGACGCGCCGAGAACGGAAGCATGGTGGATCGCGACTGGCCGAGACACGAGCGAGAGGATGACCTATGGCACGTACGGAACTGCCCACTGGAGCGGACGACGCCACGGGCATGACCGAGGCGATCCGCTTCCAGCGTGACCTCTATCTCTACTGGCGGGCGGCACAGGCTGCCGGCGGGTTACCGCTGACCACGCGGCGCTATGTCGCGCGGCCCGCCCTGCGACGCATCCGCGAGCGACTGGCCGCTCCAGCCAGCGCGGCGAGAGCGGACGCCGCCGCGCGAGCGGATCTGGCCGAAGGTGAAGAGGCACGGCTGCTCTTCATACGCCGCCTGCTGGAGCGCCTGGGCCTGCTGCGCGCCGCGCCGGAGGAGTCCCGACTGCTGACGGCGCCAGAGAGCGAGATGGCGCGCTGGCTGGCCCATCCCCTGGCGCGGCGACTGCGCATCGGCGCGCGCCTGTGGGTGGCGGGCGGCTGGTGGCCCGACCAGCCTGATCCACGTGGGGAGCCGCCGCGACTGATGGCTCCCGCGCCGCCCCGGCTCGCCATCGCGCGCCGCCACACCCTCGAATTCCTGGCGGCGCTGGCTCCCGGCGACCTCGTGCCCGTTCCCGGTGGCGCGGCGCTTCCCGCTGCCACCGCCCGTACGCCGCGGCGACGGCCATCGCCCAAGCGCCTGCCTTCCATCGCCCCTGGTGAAGATGAGACGTTGCGCGCCGCCCTGCTTGGCCCGCTCGCGTGGCTGGGCTTCGTCCTGCCGACGGCGCACGCGCCTCTCACGACATGCCAGGCTGGGGTGGCGCTCGCCGCCCTGCGCGATAGGGAGGAGACGGAGGAGCTACCCGCGCTGGCTGAACGCGGCGGGCGCCTCATCCTCCTGCCGAATCTGGAGGTCGTGGCCTACGCTCCCCTCAGCGCGCCCACGCTGGCGGCGCTGGATAGCTGGGCGGAAGCGGTCGCGCTCGATACCGTCGCCCGCTACCGGCTGACACGCGCCGCCTTCGCGCGGGCGGGCCATGCCGGCTGGACATCCGCGCGAGTGGCCGCCGCGCTGGAGGAGCTGGCGGGCGCGCCGTTGCCCGCGAATGTGCGCGTCACGCTGGCGGATTGGGAGCGCCATGTCGAGCGGGTGCGCCTCACGCCCGCCGCGTGCGTGCTGGAGGCGCCCACCCCCGCGCTGCTCGATGCGCTGCTGGCCGATCGTGCCACCGTGGGCTGGGTGGAGCGGCGGCTCACGCCAACCGCCGCGTTGCTCACGACAGGCAGCGCGGCGCGGGTGCGGGCGTGGCTGCTGCGACATGGCGAACTGCCCGCGTTTTCGCGCCACCAAGCCACGGACGGCGCCAGCGCGGGCGAACAGGCCGAGGATGACCGGTAGGCCCGCGCGAGCAATCAGCCAAGCTGTGTGATGACGATATTCGTGAACACCGCTTCGATGTCCGCGCTACTACTGACGCCCACCAACCCAGTGCTGAAGGTCGCATCAGTCACCTGGCCGACCTTCTTGCCGTTGACCAAGAAGGTGAAGAGCGCCCCTTTCGCGCGGACTTCCAGTTCGTTGGTGACATTGATGCCGCCGTGGATGGCGGAGTTGCGCGTGTAGGGGATCAACTCGGCGCAGCCGTTGGTCGCGCTTTGGCACTTGAATACCACCCATTTGCTGTTGCTGTCAATGTCAAACTCGTAGTAGTTCCCTTGGCTGGCGCGCCGAAAGGCGATGCCAAATGGCTCGGTGGGAATGCCACTGATCTGCTGTGCGTCTACCTGGATGTTGACATCACCTTGCGCACCCGCCGGCGCGTAGCACAGATAGTTGTCTTTGATGTGGTAGCCATTCGGGGTGACGAAGCAGTGGCTATCGTTCGCCCAGCCAATCGCGCCCCCACTGAGGG
>JADMIN010000517.1 GCA_015478575.1 Ktedonobacterales bacterium
ACTCCAAACGGAGTCGTACCTGTGTGTGGCCGTTTTGCGAATCCTGGAACGTGACCGTGCCCTGATTGTGCGGCCCACTTAGACTGCGCCAGGCAATGCGATGATTCTGCTCGCGGTCGGTGATCTCGGCGTCCCACTCCTGTTTGATGCCGAAGATGCGCGCTACCCAATGGTAACGATTCTCGCCTTGCGGTTTGACCTCTTCGACATTGCTCATGAAGTCAGGGAAGCGAGTAAAGTCGCTCCAGCGGCGATACACCTCCTGAATGGGCGCCTGTACCTCAATGCTGTCCTCGAATACCAGCCGTTTGCCTGTCTGCTCCATAGGGGTTGTTTGCGCCATGTGGTTCCTCCCACTAAATGCCCGTTTACTGCGACTTAGTGCCTCGAAGCCGCGAGGATACGGTGCGCCGCAAGGAGCGTGCCAGGGGAAGCCTCTGCCCGACACAGAATCCGCCGCTCTAGCATCGCCCGGCCATCGAGCGCGCGCTACTGGTGCGGCCTGCCGCGCACCTCGATCAAGCCATCGCGCAGGCGTGTCTCATAACATGGTTGGGCAAAGGTGGACGGGCCATTGAGCACATGCCCATCCTTTAAAGCGAAGCGCGAGCCATGCCAGGGGCAGACGATGCTCTCGCCTTCCAGTGTGCCCTCTGAGAGCGGCCCGCCCAGATGCGCGCACGACTCCGCCAGGGCATAGACGCGCCCGCCTCGGCGCGCCAGCACGACGGTCACGTCGCCCGCCCGCACGTGCTTGAGCGCGCCCTCCGCGAGTTCGCGCTCGGCCAGCACTGGCGTGAAGTCATCTGGCGGCTCCTGGTCTGGCGCATGGTTCATCCCCATGCGCTCGCGATAGGAGAGATCGCCGCCGAGGAAGGAGCCAACGCACACCGCCGCGAAGCCCAGCGTGCCGGTGAGTTGGCCGGATTTGCGCTTGCCACGCAGCCGACAGATGAAGGAGGTCGCATAGAGACTGGTGGCGGTCGTGTTGAGCAGCGCGTGTGCCAGGCCGATGCGTCGCGCCCGCCCAGCGGAATATTGCCAGTCGGCCAGGCCGCTGGCCGCGGAGAAGAGCGCCCCGACCAGCCCGATCGCCACCGCCGCGTCCGCCCCTGGCAGAAAGCGCCGCGCCTTCGTCAGCATCTGCACGCCATCCAGGGCCAAGGCAACCGTCCAGGCGCCAATCGGCACATCGGTGACGGCGGGATGGAGGGGATGCCCCAACCGGCTCCCATTCAAGAAATCGCTGATCCGGCGACCCAGCGGACCACCGGCATTGACCGCGTGATACAAGCCGCGCTGCACAGTGTCGCTCGCCGGTTCCAGCCAGGGCTGTCGCTCGATGACGTTCACGGTGTCTTGCATACCAACTCACCCTTCACTCTCCGTGCGGTGCCGCGTCACCGCGGCACATCGTCCTTCCGCGTGGCTCGCCAGGGCGCCGCGTTTCGCGCTCCGCCCAACCGCGGATATGCCCCCGCTGTCTGCATAGCGCGTGCCGCGTGTGTGCCACGCTCGCCCCACGGTCGGTGTTGGTGAAGTGCGGGGTGGGATTGCGCGGATTACCCTTGCGGGGAGAGCGCTGTGCGTAGCGTCGTGAGGTGGCCCTTGGTATGGCCGCTGAGGCCGTGCTTCGCGAGTTGCGCCGCGCTCACGGTCTGGCCACCCGCGATGGCGGCGGGAGCGGCCCGGTCGAGCTGCTCGTCGCTCAACCCGCCGACAACCGCCACCGCATCCGCGCCGTTGCGCCGGAGGAGGTCCGCCACCTCCGCCTGTGTGCAGTGCGCGAAGTGCGCCGCGTGCCGCGCATTGAGCTGGTCCACCTGTGCCATCGTCATCGTCACGGGCTGGCCTGCCGCTAGGTTCACCATCCACGTCACGATCTCTGGATACGCCGCCGCGATGTGGTGCGCCACCACGGCCACCGAGCGCCCCTCACCAGGACACTCCGCCCGCCACTGCTCTTCCGTGCAGCCCTCAACCAAGGCGATGACCTGCGTATTCAACTGCTCGAAACGCTCCGCCAGCTCCCGTGCCCGCTCGCTCATGACCATGCTCCCTCTCATTGGTACGCCAGCCGGTGTGCTGGCTTTCATGTTGTACCGTATCAGCACGCCATTCCGCTAGAGCGCCGGTGAAGGCGTCGGAAACTACGATCACCTGGTGACGCGCCAACGGCAGGGCATACGGGCAACCGGGTGGGCCGGAACGGCGCTTGGTCGCGCGATGTGGCCTTCCGCTCCCGACGCGCGAGACGTTCGCCTGTCTCTACCTCCCCCTTCCCTCGCCGGGATTGGCTTTGCGGTTGCGCGAGGCGTTCGCCTGTCTCTACCTCCTCCTTCCCTCGTCGGGAAGGGGGCCGGGGGGTTAGGTAGCGCACCGTATTTCACCGCTGTTCACTCGGCACTGCTGCCTGGTGCGCGTGAACATCATCGTGGCCCAGCAAGAGCAACCCGAGCAGGCCAGCCGCGCCGAGCAGCGTGCCGCCGACCCAGAAGATTGGCTCGATTCCGACACGATCAACCAATGCGCCACCGAGGGCCAGAGAGAGGAGCCGCATCAGGCTCCCGGTGACATCCAACAGAGGCAATACCCGCCCCCGCATCGCATCGGGCAGAGCCCCCTGTACAGTCCAGCTGCAGAC
>JADMIN010000518.1 GCA_015478575.1 Ktedonobacterales bacterium
GTGCGGGCGCACGCGCGCGATGGGCTGAGGCTCCCGGCTGGCGGCGCGGGGAAGCCGACGGTCGCCGCCCGTCGCGCCCTGATGCGGAGCGTGGTGGCGGGCGGAGGGACGAGGCTGGTGCTTGCGGGGCATACGACACCTCCCGGCGGCGCGCGTCGTGTTCGCTCACGATGAGTGAAGCTGGTGAGGCCGCGCTTGGATCGTAGCATGCGACGCGGCGAGGGGCGAGACGGCCAGCGGCGCCCAGCCACGGGCGGATGCGGACAGGCGCGGACACGAGAATGTGCCTGGCGGCGCGCCTGGCGGCTCGGCTATGGCGCCCTACGTGGAATACCGTGTCGTGTGTGGCGTCATGCCGTGCCCTCACCACCGCCTCCTATTCTGTTGGGGCGAACGGTGGGGGATCACGGCTGCGCGCTGGGAATGGCGGCGGTCTCGATCTGTTGGGAGCCGGTGCGAGTGTCATTCCAGAAAGGATGCACGAAACGATCATCCGCCGCGAGGCCCTGGTAGTCGCCAAAGAATTGCAGGCCGCTGGGGTCCACCGGCGCGCCCAGGGCGGGGTCAAGGCGTTCCGGCGTGACGCGCACGTTGGGCCGGAAGGTCGCGCCGCCATCGGTGGATTGCGCGAGATAGACATCCAAGAGCGCGTGTTGGGGGTCGTTGCGCGTATCGAAGAAGGTGACGCTGACGACGCCATCGGGCGCCACGGCGAGCTGCGGCTGCGCGTGATTGGCGCCCCCACCGGGCGGGTCATCATTCGCCCGCACGGGCGCGGACCAGGTCGCCCCGCCATCACGCGAGGTGGCGACGAGGATATCCGCCTGGCTCCCCTGCTCATCGGCCCAGGCCAGATAGAGCGTGCCCGTGCGCGAGGGATCGGCGGCGAAGGCGGGCAGCGAGAAGGTGCGGAAGCGATCGGGCCGCAGCAGCGGGGGGAGATCATGGACGGTGGCGACGAGTGCGGGCGCGGCCCATGTCGTCCCACCATCCCGCGAGGTCACGACGACCATGCGCGTGGGAATCGTCGTGTGGTTGGGGGCACCCGCCAGCACATCGGTATAGGCGTAGGCGACGGCGAGGGTGCCATCTGGCTCGATGGTGGGGATCGCGCCCAGCACGCCATCGCAGCGCGTCAGGCCCGCTGGGCGACTGGGCACGGTATTCACGCAGAAGGGGGCGCTGCCCTCCACCAGGCGCGTCGGTGAGAAGGTCTTGCCGCCATCGGTGGAGCGCGAGAAGCCAAGCTCCTGGAGGCAGAAGGTGCCCGCGCCGCAGGCCGCGCTATGGTCGTAGGACCAGAGGACGTAGACGCTGCCGCGATGCGGTCCGCTGGTGGTATCCACCGCGATCCAGGGCTTGTCACTGAAGACATTGCCGGTGGGGTCGTCGTTGATGAAGACCGGCGCGGCGAAGGTGCGCCCGCCATTGGTTGAGGCGGAGACGGCAAGGCCACTCTCGACCCCATCGCGCCCGACGAAGAGGACGAGGGCGTAGACACGGTTGTTGGGGCCGAAAGCGAAGCTGATATCGGAGACGTTGCCCTTGCTGGCGAATCCGGGCAACAGCCCACCATCGGTCCAGGTGCATCCGCCATCGAACGTGTAGTAGTAGCCGATCTGGAAGCGATAGCGCGCGGGGTCGGTGAAGAACTTGGAGCCACCGACGAGGTTGAGCGGGTTGAGCGGGTTCTCGGCTACCATCGGCTCGCTGTGCGCGAGGAAGCCATCCTGGCTGACCTGGACGTTGGTGTAGGGTGGCTGAGGACTGCGGCCCAACGTCACGCAGGGGCCGCCGCCCGCGAGGGTATAGTCGGTCCCCGTGAGAGAAGAGGGCGGCGTGGGCGTCGCCCGCGCCGCGCCGCCGAAGGAGGGGAGGGTGGGCGCCAGATATGCCAGTGTGCCAGCGACCAGCGCCAGCCCCACGAGCAGGGCGCCGATGGTCAGCGCCAGCCTACGGCGGCGTGGTCGCCGTGGCGCGGATGGCAGAGGCGAGAGGGGGGCGGCGGCGCTGCCGCCGAGTTGCTCTCGCGCCAGGCTGCTCAGGGCCGCGAGCCGCCGCGCCCGTTGCTCCACGGCGGCGGGATCCTCTCCTGGCCCATCGAACGCTCCCCTCCCCATCGTCTCCTCTTTCTCTCGCGCCGCCCTCGCTCTTGGAGGGTTCGCCCGCTGCCCCATTCCTCACGCGGAGGATGTGTCCCATGCGGCCCTCACGGCGGTGGTCGTCGCGGTGGTCGTCGGCATGCTCGCAGGATAGGACGCCCGCAGGTTACGCGATTTACATGATCTGCCGCCTTATACTCGGTGTGGTGGCAGCGGTGATGTCTCGCCAAGCGTACGCCAGCGGGCGTACCCGCGCTGCTTCAGTGCTTCAAGGCGAGGTGTAGACACGAGGGAGACACGCGAGAGAGGAGCGAAGCGATGGGAGCGTTCACCGAGGCGGAGATGGCCTATCTGGCGAGCCAGCGCATTGGTCGGCTAGCCACCCTGAGCGCGGACGGCGCGCCACACGTGGTGCCCGTGCGCTACCACTTCAATGCCGCGCTGGAGACGATAGAGATTGGCGGGCACGGCATGGGCGCGAGCAAGAAGTATCGCGACGTGGCGCGCGACGGGCGCGCGGCCTTCGTGGTGGATGACGT
>JADMIN010000519.1 GCA_015478575.1 Ktedonobacterales bacterium
GCGCGATGGCACCGTCGCGGCCATCTACGCGCGCGCGGGCGAGCAGGCGCGGGTCGGTGCGGTCCTGATCGAGATCCGCCCTGATGACGGCGCGATATTGCCATCATGATGGCGCCATCATAGTGTATGCTGCATATGCGTCGCCGGGGTGATCGCTGTGGCGCCTCGGCTCTTCCGCATTCCGAGTTGTGGGTTCGCTCGCTCGCCTGGCCGCCGAGGGCGTCAGCCCCACCGGCCCACGCTTCGGCACGACACGTGCCCAGAGCGGTGACGGGCGCACCGTGGCCCGCGAGCGATAGATGCGCGTCGGTGACATTGACGAGGGAGGCGCCCGCATGGAAACCGAAATCAATCTCGCTCAACTCTTCCGCAACCGCGCGGCGACCTATGGTGACGCCATACGCTGGCGGCAGAAGCGACTGGGCAAGGAGTACAAAGCGACCTGGCGTGAGAACCAGGCGCTGGTCAACAGCTTTATATCGGGGCTAGATGCCCTCGGCGCCGCTCCTGGCGATATCATCGCCATCCTCAGTGAGACGCGCTGGGAGTGGATGGTCGCCGATTGGGCCATCGTCGGGCTGGGAGCCGCCACGGTCACGGTCTACCCCTCCAACCTGCCGCCTACCGTCTCCTTTATCCTCAATGACTCTGGCGCGCGCTACATCTTCGTCGAGAACCGCGCGCAATACGAGAAACTCTCAAGCATCCGCCACGAGCTGGCCAATATCCGCAAAGTCATTCTCTTCGATGACGCCGAGCAGGTGGCTGGGGACGACTGGGTGATGTCCTTTGAGGCCTTGCGGCGCATGAGCAAGCGCACGCCTGTTGAGGAGGACGCCTTCGCCGCCCAGCATGCCGCGCTGATTCGCCCGGAGCATCTGGTGACGCTGGTCTATACGTCCGGCACCACGGGTATGCCCAAGGGGGTGCCCCTCACGCATGGCAACTTCATGGCGGAGCTAGTAGGCGTGCGCACCATGCTCGACACCATCAAGCCAGGGCAGGTGGACCTCCTCTTCTTGCCGCTGGCGCACGTCTTCGCGCGCGACGAGCACTTCTCTGGCTATGATCGCGGCCTGCATACGGTGATCGCTGAGTCGCTGGATGATCTGGCCGCGGAGATGCGCGCGGTCAAGCCCGACCTGCTCTTTAGCGTCCCACGCATCTATGAGAAGGCGTACGCCACCGTCACCGCCAGGGTAGCCGCTGGCTCGAAGGCGCAGCGGCGCATTTTCGGCTGGGCCACGCGCGTCGGCCTAGAGGTCAGCCAGCGGCGGCAGCGGGGCGCGCGCATCCCCGCCGGGTTGCGCGTCCGCTATCGTCTGGCCGACCGCCTCGTCTTCCACAAGATCCGCGAGGCGCTGGGTGGGCGGTTGCAATTCGCCGTGACCGCCGCGGCCCCCCTGGAGACCAGCATCCTCGAATTCTTCGACGCGGCGGGCATCGTGTTGCTGGAAGGCTGGGGGATGACCGAGACCTCCGCCGGTTTCACGCTCAACCAGGTCGGGCGCCAGCGTCTCGGCACCGTTGGCAAGCCGTTCCCTGGCCACGAGGCGCAGCTAGCGCCGGATGGCGAATTGCTCGTGCGCGGGCCATGCATCTTCGCTGGCTACCACAACAATCCGCAGGCGAACGCGGAGAGCTTCGATCCGGGGGGCTGGTTCCATACCGGCGACATCGCCACGATTGATGCCGACGGCTTCGTGCGCATCGTGGACCGCAAGAAGGATCTCATCATCACGGCGGCGGGCAAGAATATCGCTCCACAATCGGTGGAGAACGTGCTCAAAACGATTCCCACCGTCTCACAGGCAGTCGTCTACGGCGACCGCAAACCGTATCTGGTCGCGCTGCTCACCCTCGACCCCCTGGCCGTGGGGGCCTGGGCTGGCGAGAACGGCGTCACGTATAGCGATGTGCGCGAGGTGTATACACACCCACGTTATCGCGCCTTCCTCGATGAGCGCGTGGCACAGGCCAATCGCCAGTTGGCGAGCTACGAGACGGTGAAGTACTACGACGTGCTGGCGGAAGATTTCACCGTGGAGAACGACCTCCTGACGCCAACGCTCAAGATTCGCCGCCGCCAGATCTACACACGCTACCACGACCGCTTCGAGGCACTCTATCGTCCGGCGCCGGCCGAGATCAGTCACCGCGCCAACACCTAGCGAGCATCTCTCCGGGCGGCGCGTGCCCATGCGCATGTGGTATACTGAGGAGGCCACATTCAAGAGATCGCGAGATCGCGCGCATGGGGCACTCCTGGGGATGTCGGGTTTCGACAGGCAGGAGAAGGGGACGTTTGCAGGCCGAGGTGCTGGTAAGCAAATCTCGTAAAACAACCAGCAAAACAATAGCTGCCGAAACGCAGCCTTCTCTCGCTCTCGCCGCTTAAACACCGGCTGAAGCGCGTCTGTCCGGCTTGCGCCTAAGGGGCCGGGTACAGGCGTCACACACTTAGGCTGGGCAGCGCGGATGACCCGCTAGGCGTTGCCAAGAGCCAGTGGGGAGGTGGCGGCGGACCCCGCCGACGGGGGCCGCCGTCGTGTCGCTAAAACGTCGGCTATGCCTGTAGCATAGCATCTTCGTCGCCTGTTTGGACGGGGAGTTCGACTCTCCCCCATCTCCACC
>JADMIN010000520.1 GCA_015478575.1 Ktedonobacterales bacterium
CATATGACCAATCCCATGTAGAGCACACGTGAGGAGCACACATGGTACATGGTCGCAAAGGACCCCAGTGATGCGTGACACCCATGCATTCACGCACCTCGTGGTCATCGGGTCATCCGTGGGGGCATTGATGCGCTCGCGACTCTGTTCTCGACGCTGCCCGCTGATTTCGGCGCGCCCATCGTCATTGCCCAGCACCTCGACCCCATGCGGCCAAGCCACCTCGGCGACATTCTGGCGCGGCGCGCGCCATTGCCGGTGCGGACGGTAACCGCCCATGAGGCGCTGTCCGCTGGCGTGGTCTACGTCGTGCCTTCGAACCACAATGTCCGCATTGCCGATTCCTCGATTGAGATAGAGATAGATGGCGACGGGCGGCCCAAGCCCTCTGTAGATCTGCTTTTTAGCAGCGCGGCGCAAGTTTATGGCGAGCACCTGATCGCCGTCATCCTCAGTGGCACCGGCTCGGATGGCGCCGCTGGGGCGCACAGCGTCAAGCGCGGCGGCGGCACCGTCATCATCCAGGATCCCGACACCGCTAGTTATCCTGGCATGCCGCTCGCGCTGGCTCCTACGACGGTGGATATTGTCGCGCGGGTGGAGCGCATCGGACCCATCCTGCATGATCTGCTCTCCGGCGGAGCCGTGCCGGCGCGGCCCGATGAGAAGAAGGCGCTCGTCGCTTTCCTCGACGAGGTGCGCGAGCGCCGCGGCCTAGACTTCAACAGCTACAAGACGCCGACCATCCAGCGGCGGCTGCGGCGCCGCATCCTCGCGACCGAGAGTAGCGACCTTGAAGCCTACAGCACCTATCTGCGCACGCATCCAGCGGAGTATCAGCGGCTGATCAACTCTTTCCAGATCAAAGTCACGGAGTTTTTCCGCGATACTGCCTTCTTCGACTATCTGCGTGCTGTTGTGCTGCCGGATGTGCTGGCCTACTCACGCCAGCATGAGAACGAACTGCGCATCTGGCTGGCGGGCTGCGCTACGGGTGAGGAAGCGTACTCGCTGTCGATTCTGGTCACTGAGGCGCTTGGCACCTCACTGGAGCACTTCAATGTGCGCATCTTCGCCACCGACGCGGACGCCGAGGCCATCGCGTTCGCCCGGCATGGCCTCTACCCTGGCTCGGCACTCACGCATCTCTCCGCTGACTTGGTCCAGCGCTATTTCACGCAGGATGAGGATCGCTACCAGGTTAGGAAGCAGGTCCGCGCGCTCACGGTCTTCGGCCAGCACGATCTGAGGCAGCGCGCGCCCTTCCCTCGCACTGATCTGGTGCTCTGCCGCAACATGCTGCACTATTTCACCCCTGAACTCCAGCAGCGGACCCTCAAGCTCTTCGCCTACTCGTTGCGCGACGGTGGCTATCTGGCGCTGGGCAAGGCGGAATCTCTCGGCGAGATGTCCGCGTACTTCACTCCGCAAGGGAAGCGGCATAAGGTCTTTCGCCGCCAGGGCGACCGCATCCTTATCCCGCCCGCCCGCACCCGCGAGCCACTGCCGCTCCCGCCGCCTATGGCACGCGCCCAGGGCATTCTAGCGAGCGCCGAGCTTACTCCCGCCCAGCGAGAGACGCGGCGGGTGCGCGCGAATTTAGAGAACCTGCTGGTCAAGCTGCCGGTAGGCATTGTGCAGGTGGGCCAGCACTACGACATCCAGGCCATCAATAGCGCGGCCCGGCGCTTCCTCTCCATCTACGGCCCCGCCATCGGCGCTGATCTGATCCACCTGGCACGCGGCGTACCCAGCGAGGCCCTGCGCGCGGCTATTGATAGCGTCTTCCGCCAGGGCAGCCCTGTCAACTCCGCTAGCCTGGAAGAGTTCCCAATGGAAGACCTCATCAGCGGCGAGCGGCGCTATTTCCAGGTCACCTGTCACCCGCAACACCCGGAGGGCGAACAGGGAGCGACCGAAGCGGTCATCGTGATTCTGCATGACATCACCGCACTCGCCCGTGAGGGCCAGGCGGTCGAGCAGCGGCCGCGAACGCCCCCTTCTGAGGTGGAGGGCATCAAGGATGAAGCCTACGGGGAGGTGGAGCGGCGCGAGCGGTTCATCCAGGAGTTGGTAGAGAGCAACCGCCAGTTGCTCGAAGCCAACGAGGAACTGATCCTCACGAACGAGGAGTTGCGCAGCGCCAACGAAGAATCTCTGCTGAACAATGAGGAGACACAGGCGGCCATCGAAGAGGTGGAGACGCTCAACGAAGAATTCCAGGCGACCAACGAAGAACTGGAGACACTCAATGAGGAGTTACAGGCGACTGTCGAGGAGTTGAACACCGCCAACGACGACCTGCATGCGCGTGGCATTGAGTTGCGAGACCTGGCAGACACTAGTGAGAAAGAGCGGGTGCGGCTGGCGGCGATCCTGGGCAGCATCGCTGATGCCGTGCTCGTGGTGGACCGTGACGGTGTGCCTGTGCTGACCAACGCGGCGTACGAGCGCATGGTCAGCGGCGCGGGAAGGCACCCCACGGCGCTGAATGAGGAGGGGCAACCGCTGCCGCCCGAGGAGACGCCAGAGCGGCGCGCGGCGCGGAGTGAAGCGTTTTGTATGGAGGTAACTGCTCAGAAGGCGTTGGGAGCGGTGGTGGTGAGCCGTGGTAGAGTACAAG
>JADMIN010000521.1 GCA_015478575.1 Ktedonobacterales bacterium
CCGCTCAACTACGTGCCGCTGGCAGCGACCATCGTCACGAAGGACGAGGCCAAGATCAAGTCCATGCAGTGTGGCGGCAGCGCCTGCTACAAGGGGTAAGACCGCGCGGGTTCATGCGCGGCGAGGTGGCTCCCAATCCGTGCGTGAACCCATCCTCCTGCCTTCGTGCGGTCCAACGACCGGGGGCAGGAGGACTGCTGTTGTATTGGATTGTCTCGTGAATGGGATTGTCTCGTGAATGCGGCGTGGCCGACTATGCCCCGCCGCCGCGGCATGAAGTGTGGATGGGCGCCCACAATAGCCCAATCGCGCGGGCCGCCCCTCGTCTTCAGCGCGGCGAAAGGAAACCTGATGCGCGTTCCGATATCCACCACGGCATTCTCGTCCGAGGCCCAGCGCCTGCTGCGGCGCCTCCGCGTGCGGGCCAAGCGGCCGGGCGACTTCTTCTTCCGTGTGGTGGTCTACGTCTTCGTGCTGATCGTGCTGGCGCTCGTGGCGGGGGTCGCCTGGGTGTTGGTGAGCAGTTCGTGGTCAACAATCACCGCATTCGGCTTCAGTTTCCTCACCAATGAGGCGTTCGACCCGATCCACGACAAGTTCGGCGTGCGGCCCGCCATCTTCGGCACGCTTGTCACCTCCGCGTTCGCGCTCCTCTTCGCCGTGCCCATCGGCATTGGGACGGCGGTCTTTCTGACGGACTTCTGTCCGCGGCGGCTGCGCGCGCCCTTGGGGTTCCTCGTTGATTCCATCGCGGCGATTCCCAGCGTCGTGATCGGTCTCTGGGGGTTCCTCGTGCTGGCGCCGTGGCTGCAAACATCGGGCGAGCCGTGGTTGCGGCAGCACCTAGGTTTCTTGCCCTTCTTCCAAGGTGACCCCCACGGTGTCGGCCTCTTGGCCGCTGGCATGATCCTCACGGTGATGATCCTGCCCATTGTGACGGCCATCACCCGCGAGGTCATGCTGGTCGTGCCCATCGCCCAGCGCGAGGCGCTGCTGGCGCTGGGGGCGACGCGCTGGGAGGTCATCCGCCACGCGGTGCTACCGTTCGCGCGGGTGGGCATCGCGGGCGGCGCGATCTTGGCACTGGGGCGGGCGCTGGGCGAGACGATCGCGGTGACGCTGGTCATCGGCAATCAGGCGGCGGCGCCGACGGCAAGCCTGTTCAACACCGGCTACTCGCTTGCCAGTGTCATCCTCAACCAGTTCAGCGAGGCCACTCCTGGGCACTTCCTCTCGGCCGTGGTCGAGGCTGGACTCTTGCTGCTCATCCTGACGCTCATCACGAACGTCTTGGCGCGTGTGCTAGTTGCCCGCATGGGGCGCGTCGGTGGGTCTCGCACTGAAGGGCGGAACGTCGGAGGGGTTATCGTATGAGCACTGTCGTAGAGAAGACTCCCCATCCCTTCCAGCCGGAGCGCGCCGGGCTGAACATACGTCGCCAGGCCGCGAACGGGCTGGCCATCGTCCTGACCACTGTCTTCGCGGCGGCGGCCAGTGTGTTCCTGCTGTACCTCATCTTCTACATCGCCCAGAAGGGCATTCGCTCCATCAACCTGGATTTCTTCACCCAGGCCCCGGCGGCGATCGGCGACTCGGGCGGGGGTATCGGGCCGGCGATCATCGGTACGCTGATCATCGTGGGGCTGGCCGCCCTCGCTGGCATCCCGCTGGGGATGGCGACGGGGATCTACCTGGCCGAGATCGGGCGGGGGCGCTTCGCGGGCCTCGTCCGTTTCCTGGTTGATACGCTAACGGGCATCCCAACGATCCTCTTCGGCCTTTTCGCCTGGGTGCTGATCGTCGTGCCCAGCCATTCGTTCTCGGCGATTTCTGGCAGCGTGGCGCTCAGCATCATCATGATCCCCACCGTGGCGCGGGCGACCGAGGAGGTGCTGCGCCTGGTGCCCAAGGAACTGCGCGAGGCCTCGGTGGCGCTGGGGGCCACTGAGTCGCACACGATCTTGCGGATCGTGGTGCCAGCGGCGCGCAGCGGCATCGTCACGGGCATCATGCTGGCGGTGGCCCGCGTGGCGGGCGAGACTGCCCCGCTCGCGTTGACGGCCTTCGGCAGCCCGTTTTTCAACACGAACATCTTTCGGGCGACCGCCACGATTCCGAAGCAGACCTTCGACTTCATCCTAAGCCCGTATTCGAATCAATCCAATCAGGCATACTCGGCGGCACTGCTGCTGATCGTACTCGTCATCCTGACGTCATTCGCGGTGCGCTGGGCCACTGGGGGCTTCCGACGACCGGGCGGACGCTAGCTGGCGAAAGAGGACACGGAGCGGCCATCGCGCGAGAGAGGTGAGATTGTGGCATTGAGTGTACAGCGTCTGAGCGCCTGGTACGGCACGTCACAGGCGCTCTTCGATATTACGCTTGAGATCGCGCCGCTCAGCGTCACGGCGCTCATCGGCCCATCGGGCTGCGGCAAGTCCACGTTCGTGCGCTGCCTCAACCGTATGCACGAGGAGGTGCCCGGCGCGCGTGTGAAGGGGTCCGTGCTGGTCGAAGGAACAAACATCTATGCGCCTGGCATCCAGCCCCGGTTCGTGCGCCGCCATATCGGCATGGTGTTCCAGCAGCCGAATGTGCTGCCCACCAAGAGCATCTTCGACAA
>JADMIN010000522.1 GCA_015478575.1 Ktedonobacterales bacterium
GTACGGAGAGACCGCCGCGCAGGTAGAGGCGGGCGAGGCCGACCGGAGTCGGAGAGTACGGTGGCTGTCCTAGATGCGCGGCCAACTCGGCATACGTTGAGCGCAACACCGTATCATCAGGGCGGATGTCGCAGGCTCGGCGATACCACGCCAGAGCGGCCAGGGAATCGCCGTGCATCTGGTGGACGATGGCGCGCGCGCAGCAGGCGCGCGCATCCTCAGGGTCGCCATCGAGCGCGCGGTCGAGCGCGCCCAGCGCCTCGCGCGGCTTACGCAACGCCAGATACACCTCACCAAGGACGCGATGCACCGCGAGTGCGCGAGGGTAGTGTGACTGCACCTCTTGGCAGAGCGCCAGCGCCAGATCTGGATGCCCAGCGGCGATCTGCGCCTCCACCCGGCGAAGGTCCTCACTTAGTGCTGTCCGCGCCGTCTGCGCCATGTCCCCACTCTCTCTCGTCCTCGCCCGCCCGTGTCTTCGCCCGCCCGCATCGCGCCACGCGCGAGCGGCCATGCCAGGATCCCCCACGCCATTATGGCCTGCCCCAGAGGAAGCGTCAAGGACTCTAGCCTATGCTGCCCTGCTTCAATCGCGGGCGCTCGTCATCCGCGCGGGCGGCATCCGCGTGGGGAGGGCGTGGCATCACGCAGGACGTGATGGAGTGGCATACCGTCATTCCTCACGGTATACTTACGGAAGTAAGTTCATGAGGGCGCACGCGCCAGAGTCGAGGGAATAGATGTCAAAAACGCAAGGAGCGGGCCAGCCCTGGATGGCCCAGAAAGAATGGGAGGCACGATCCGGCGAGGGTCGCTGGCCGCGCATCTATGCCAGATGGCGGCGGGGAGCGAGGTGTGCGCATGTGCTTTAGAGTCGCGATGCTCAGCCTGCATACCTCACCCCTTGCCGAGTTGGGCCGCACGCGCAACGCTGGCGGCATGAATGCCTATGTCCAGGGGCTGGCGCGCGAGCTGGGGCGCGGTGGCATCTCCGTTGATATCTTCACTCGGCGCGCCGACGCCGCGGCGCCCCCGATCCAGCCACTCGCTGAGCAGGTCCGCCTGATCCATATTCCCGCGGGGCCAGCGGTCACGCTGCCCCCCGACGAGCTTTCCCCTTATGTCGCCGACTTCACCCACCGCGTGGCGCGCTTCGCCGAGCGTTCCGCGTATCGCTATGACCTCGTTCACAGCCACTACTGGCTCTCCGGTGTCGCCGGCCTCTCCCTGGCGGCGGCGTGGGATGTGCCCCACATCACGATGTACCACACTGTCGAGCGGCTGAAATGGCAGCGACAGGATCCCGACGACATGAGTGATACCGCCAGGCGGCGCATCGAGCAGGAGCGACGCATCGCGCAGCACGCGGACCGCCTCACCGTCTCCACCGAACAGGAGGCGGAACAACTGCGCCGGCTCTATGGCCTGCCCGCGAGCCAGTTGCGGGTCATCCCTTGCGGCGTGGATCTGCGCCGCTTTACGCCAGGCACATGCGCACAGCGCGCCGCCGCCCGCGCCGCCCTAGCACCCGATGGCCGCCCGCTGCTGCTCTTCGTGGGCCGGCTGGATCCCATCAAGGGCATTGATCTCCTGCTGGAGAGCGTCGCGCGGATGCGCACACCCGCGCGCTTGGTCGTGATTGGCGGCAATCCTCCCGGTGATGCCGAGGTGGACCGCCTGCGCGCGCGCGCGCGCGCCCTTGGCCTGGGCGAGCGCGTGAGCTTCCCCGGGGCGGTGGCGCCGCGCGATCTGCCCTGCTACTATCGCGCGGCGGACGCGCTGGCCATCACCTCGCGCTATGAGAGCTTTGGTCTGGTGGCGGTGGAGGCGCTGGCCTGTGGGACGCCTGTTGTGGCGGCGCACGTGGGCGGACTGCCAACCATCGTGCGGCACGGCGAGAATGGCATGCTAGTGCGGCGGCGCTGCCCCGATGCGTTTGCCGAGCAGTTCGACGCGCTGCTGGAGGATAGCGCGTTGCGTGCGCGGCTGTCGTCGGCGGCGCGGCCCTCGGTCATGCGCTTCGATTGGCCGCGCATCGGCGACCGCATGCGCACCGTCTATCAGGAGTTGACCGCGGAGCAGCGTGGCGTGGCCGCTTGCTCCTGCTTCTAAACGCGAGGCGCGGGTCATGCGCACTTGGGAGGGATGATGCTCTCTGATGCTGAGCGGCACGACCAGGAGGAGATACGGCAGCTCTTGGCGACGATCAACAAGGCCTGGCTCCACGGGCAAGCCGAAGACTTGGCGCGGTGCCTCCATACGCGAATGGTGATCGTGCATCCTGGAGCGCAGGCGCGGGTTAGCGGGCGGCAGGCCTGCGTAGAGAGTTACCAGGAGTTCACGAATCAGGCAACGATCCACAGCTATGACGCGGGGGAGGCGACGATTGACATCTGGGGAGAGACGGGTGTCGCCACCTCCCGCTTCGAGATCACCTACACAATGGACGGTACGCATTACCACGACATCGGCCACGACCTCTTCGTCTTCGAGCGCGAAGAAGGGCGCTGGTGGGCCATCTGGCGGACGCTGCTTCCCGACCCAGCGGGAGCATGAGCTGAGCTTCTTCACAGCCCGGTGAGGAAGCGCCCTGGGTTGAGGAGGTGCGCGGGGTCAAACGC
>JADMIN010000523.1 GCA_015478575.1 Ktedonobacterales bacterium
CGTCCGCAGGTAACGCCCCTTGCGCGTGGTCAGTACGATGGTCCCCTCCGCGCCCGCCTGTAGATGCGCGCGTGCGTAGAGAAAGCTCAAGAACGCCACCAGGCCAATGGGCATGATGCCAGCCAACACGCCAAAGACCACCCCCCCCATGATGGCCACGAGGAGCGTGCTGCCAGCGAACAGCGTGCCGAGCCAGAGCGCGTCATTGGGCATAAGATAGAGCAGCGCGCCCAAACACGCCGTCACCACCACCGCGACAGCCACCACCGCGCCGGCGCCACCCTCCGTGGCCAGCGTGTATGGCCCTGCCATATCGCGCAGCGTAAAGACGAGCGCGAGCGCGAGCGTGCTGCCGCCGATAACCAGTGGCACCACCAAAGGCGACCACCGCTGAAAAGTCACGAAGCTGTTGCGCGCGCGCAACACCTCACCCAGCGCCCCAGGTTCCTCCTCACCAAAGGCGCGTAGCCAGATATCATGCCGCAGGTCTCGTGCTCGTTGGGCGAGCCGCTCAGACCACTGCGGCGTCAGGCCGGAGTTCTTTCCGCTGCCCCCGGAAGGCAGGTGAGTGAAAAACATCCCTGTATTCATAGCACTGATACAGCAGTGCAACTTTCGGACCACGGGGGCACGCTGGGAGGGCAGTGACGCGAACGCTCAGTTCAAGATATCTGGAGAGCTTGCGGGCGATGGCACGGCCTGTGGATGGTGCTGGCCCTTGCGACAGTTCGGTTTGCCACAACCGCCGGAGCCGTGGCCGCTGCTCACTGGCTTGGGTGGCTCGCGGTCCTCATAGCCCTCCACCTCGCGCACCGGCACCGTAATGACCACACCGCTCTCCAGCATGACCTCCACCGAGTCGCGCGGCACATTGATGCCCGTCACACGCCCCAGCCCCTCCGGCGTCGTGATGACCATGCCCGGCTCCGGCATGCGCGCCTTGGCCTCGATATAGTTCTCGTTCTCATAGGCCAGACAACACATCAACCGGCCACAGACACCAGAGATCTTGGTGATGTTGAGCGGCAATCCCTGCTCCTTGGCCATCTTGATCGAAACCACGTTGAACTCGGTCAGCCACGAGCTACAACAGAGCGTCTTGCCACAGACACCCACACCGCCAAGGAGCTTGGCATGATCGCGGGCGCCGATCTGGCGCAACTCGATGCGCGTGTGGAAGAGCATGGCCAGGTCACGTACGAGCGCGCGGAAATCCACCCGTTGCTCGGCGGTGAAGTAGAAGGTGAGGCGGCTGCCATCGTAGGTATACTCCGCCTCCGCCAGCTTCATCGGCAGCCCATGCTGCTCGATGCGCTCCGCGCAATGGCGCAACACCGCCTTCTCCTTGGCCTTGAACGCGAGCATCTGGCGTAAGTCATCCTCCTCAGCCAGCCGCAAGACCGGCTTCAGTTCACCACCCAGTTCCGCCGCCTCGACCTCGCGTGGCGCGATCACGACGCGGCCACACTCGATCCCCTTCTGGCTCTCGACGAGCACCCATTGCCCCGTCTTGAGCGCGAATCCAGCGGCATGGTAATAGTAGATACGCCCGGCGGGGCGAAAGCGCACGCCGACCACCTGGGCGGTCGGCGCGACCTGGGGAGCGTCCTTCATATCCACCTACTGCTGGTTGAGCTCTTCAGCGAGCAAAATAGCCTCCGCGACCTCGCGCATAGACTTGCGGTTGTTCATGCTGAGCTTCTGGATGCGCCGGAACGCCTCGTGCTCGCTGAGTTGATACTTCAACATGAGCACACCCTTGGCCCGCTCCACCACCTTGCGCGTGGCGAGCTGATCCTCTAGGCCCCTCGCTTTGGTCTCCAGCGCGCGATATTCCCTGAAACGACTCAAGGCAATCTCGATCGCGGGCTTGAGATCGCTCTGACGCCAGGGCTTGGTGACATAGTGGATCACGCCCGCATTCCGGGCGCGCTCAATGGAATCATCATCATTGAAGGCCGTGAGCAGCAGGACAGGCGCCAGATTCTCGCGCGTGAGGATCTCGGCGGCGCTAATGCCATCCATCTCCGGCATGCGCATATCCATCACCACCAAGTCCGGCCGCACCTCACGCGCCAGATTGACCGCGCTCAAGCCATCACCGACATCACCGATGACGAGATAGCCCTGGCGCAGCAGCTCCTCTTTCAGGTCCATGCGAATGACCGTATCGTCCTCCGCCAGAATGATCCGAGTCGGCATCGCGCATCACCTCGATTTCGCCGCCTGCCCCAGCGCCTCAGAGGGGAACCCACCCATGTGCGGTCTCCCTGCGCGTGCGGGCCACGGGCAGACGCTTCGTTGGCCGCAGTATAGCACATCACCACCGCGGGCGCGCAAAGCCCCCCGCCCGCCAGTGACGCCCCGCCCGCCAACTGGCCAACGAGCCACTGCGCGCGCATCGGCCAACGCCTGTTCGCTCCCAGCTAACCTCCCAGACAGCACGGTAGGGGCGGACAGCGTGTCCGCCCCTACCGCCTGCGATCCATGTGACTACGCATCCCCCTTCACCTGCCGGTGGGAAGGGGAATGCGGCCCGCGTTATCCCTGGGAACGTATCCCTGGGACCTCTATGGCCGCGTCCCCGGCTTTACCGGGCAATTCTTACGCTTCCCGCGG